>NZ_JBHSAT010000001.1:0-149654 GCF_042650215.1 Winogradskyella maritima
TTACAACCGGAAGGGCATTGACCGTCACAGTAGCTTCCGCACTGTTGGTACATCCATTGTCATCAGTATATTCATAGGTCACCGTATAGTCGCCCGATCCCAAGCCTGTCGAGTCGAAAGTGCTCCCAGAAACACCCGTTCCGGAGAACGTGCCGCCTAATGGGCTTCCAACCAAGTCAACACTGTCGCCTGCACAAACAGAGGCGTTGTCAGCCGTTACAACCGGAAGGGCATTGACCGTCACAGTAGCTTCCGCACTGTTGGTACATCCATTGTCATCAGTATATTCATAGGTCACCGTATAGTCGCCCGATGCCAAGCCTGCCGAGTCGAAAGTGCTCCCAGAGACTCCCGTTCCGGAGAACGTGCCGCCTAATGGGCTTCCAACCAAGCCAACACTGTCGCCTGCACAAACAGAGGCGTTGTCAGCTGTTACATCAGGAAGGGCATTGACCGTTACAGTAGCTTCCGCACTGTTGGTACATCCATTGTCATCAGTATATTCATAGGTCACCGTATAGTCGCCCGATCCCAAACCTGTCGAGTCGAAAGTGCTCCCAGAGACTCCCGTTCCGGAGAACGTGCCGCCTAATGGGCTTCCAACTAAGTCAATACTGTCACCTGCACAAACAGAGGCATTGTCAGCCGATACAACCGGAAGGGCATTCACCGTCACAGTAGCTTCCGCACTGTTGGTACATCCATTGTCATCAGTATATTCATAGGTAAACGTATAGTCGCCCGATCCCAAGCCTGCCGAGTCGAAAGTGCTCCCGGAGACTCCCGTTCCGGAGAACGTGCCACCTAATGGGCTTCCAACCAAGTCAACACTGTCGCCTGCACAAACAGAGGCGTTGTCAGCACTAACCGAAATCACTGAATCTGTAATCGTCAATGTTTGGTTACAAGTTGCTACTACTGATCCATTTACAATAGCTTGATACGTTCTTGTTATTGTTCGGGTTGGGTTATTTGGGTCTGAATTATCAATTGTTACATCCTCGTCATTATTTATAAAATTTAATGATACAGTTTTTCCACAGTCATCATTAACGGTAAACACACTACCAACCGTTGTTTCTGGTGCTGGAAAATCATCTTCGCATATCTCATCATAATTAGGTAAATTACAAACTACATCTGGAGCGCAACCCTCAACACATTCTTTAACTTTAAAGTTTAAAGAACCATTAGTTGGTCGATCATAGAAAATGGCCATATAATAAACGTTATATATACCCTCACCTATAACTGCATCTTCATTATTCCATTCTACATATTGATTTCTATCACTACATTCTATTAAATCGTCGCTGTCAAAACTTGCACAACGTGCAGGGTCTGATAGCGCATCATATACACTAGTAAAAATGTTATTAGCAGGATCTGGATTATCGGCATCGGTCCTAAAACTTCCTGCATGGAAAAGAGTCCATGAATCGGAAGCGCCAACTGCCTGGATTTTTGTTCCTTTGATACCCGGAGGAGTAGCAAAAACTATCCACTGTAAATAATCTTTAGCTGGGCATTGCATTGCATCGAAAAGGGCCATTGTTGAAGCACTGGAATCTTCAAATCGTGAAACAAGAGATACTGGTTGAGTAGCATCAATACCGCAACCGTCTGTATCGGCAGCTGTGGTACAGTTTATAAGTCCAGATTCTACTGCTCCACTATTGGAACAATATACTTTTGCCATACATGGATTAGGCCCATTACCGTTAACCATATCGGCCATACATTCAGGTGGCGAGCTATCACATTGAGCTTCTACAACATTAGAAAACATAAAAAAAAGTGCAAAAACCGCAAAGGTTAAAACACTTTTAGAAGTTCTCATGCTGGTACGCGTGACATTACAACTAGTTGTTGTAAATAACGTCTCTTTTTTTGAGAATCGAATAAAATTGTACATAAAGTGTGTATTTGTTTAAATAATATAAACACAACACAGTATGCTAAAATCAACAATAGATTGTGGGCCAATCTCCCAATATTTTTGGGTTGCCACACATTAGTAATATGTAAAATTAAAGTAGAGAGGGATCAATTTGCTATTAATCAATACCCGCAATGAAGTTAGGTTAAAAACTTATTTGCATTATAAATGTAATCATTCTTTATGTTGAAAGAACTCATAAATTTTAGTTTTTAGACAAAATACAATTAAACTAGATTAAATGACAGTCAAAAAAATGAATTTAATCAAATGGGTTAACTTGATAAATCATCAAGACTAATTCACAAAAACCTTCTTGGTTACAGTCCCTTCTGTGGTTTCAATTTGTAAAAAATATAATCCCGAAGACACCTTTCTAAAATTTAGGGTATTACGATTATTTAATGTATACTGTCCTTGATTCAGCCTCTGACCATTAACATTATATAAGGTTATATCCTCAATTTGAAAATTGGTCTTTATTATAACATGGTCCGTGGCAGGATTCGGATAAATTGCAATTGCATCCTCTAGAACATAATCATCATTGTTTAAAGACGGTTGAGCAAAGCAAGACGATTCAGTCATAACACTTTGGCTACAAATCGGTTCTGTGGCACTCCTGCCCATAACATCAAGAGCACCATCAATATCATCCTGACTCAATTGTCTACGACTAATGCCTCCAGACAGTGCATAATGCATAATTTGATCACTATTAATAACGTGCCCCATTTGATGCCCGTGCCCAAGCTCATGTACGGCAACACTTTCAAAATCATATTGTGAGGATAGCGGGGCAGAGTCGGTATAATTCCAATTGATATTAGAATTGAACACGATATCTAATTCTTCTACATACCATTTAATTTCTCCACCTACAAAACAACCACCGTATCTAGAAATACATTGACCCAATATACCTGCTGGTAGGCTATTAAAGGTTACAATATTTACATCATCATTAGCTACTGTACTGCTAGCCGTTGTGGTTGATGATACTTGCCAATTCACACCCGTATTACATGACCATGCTTCTAATGCCTTTTCAAAGGGTATTTTAGCATCTGAATTATAAAAGGAGGTATTCATTTGCCAAGTGTTTCCACCATCAGAATTACTGTCGATATATTGCGTAGGGAAATCTTTTTCTCCATCACCGAGATCATAAGGCATATTTATTTGAGCAAAATCTATATTCACACTATTCGTTGATGTATCGGTTAAATTGTCAAATGTTCTAACCCTTATACGTCCGGTACCAGCGTAATCTGGAATTTCAACTTGAATCTGAGTATCTGACCAATTAATGACCTGACTGTCTAAAGCATACGTATACAATAAGCCACCCAAATCAGCATCGCTAAAGCCAACTTCTCCCTTAGTTGCTCCAAAGTTAGATCCATTGATAGTTAAAATACTCTTAGTGCCTGCAGAACTGTCACTTGCAGAAAATGATTGAATTGAAGGATTCATTCTATTGGTAGTTTCTCTAGATTCCGATGACCCGATGGAATTGATTTCAAATTTTTTGAAATCGACCATTGGAATTTGAGTCTCATCACTAATTTTCTGATAGAGTCTTGATCTAATGCCACTGACTGCATGTAAAGGAGAAGATGCAATATCATCCAGCATGCTGTATTTGTAAAAATATTGCGCATCTAAAACTGGTCTATAAAGCATAGCATCACTTCTAGTGACATTTAAAGATTGAAGATTGTCACTTAGTAAAAACACACCAACATCGTTAGTCTTGGGATAAATACTGTGTGAAACAATTTCTGCTTGAAGACCAACTACTCCCCCTTGAATAACAATGGTTACCTCGTTGGTTATGTTACCTTTAAACACCTTGTTTACATCGATAGTATAGGCCGTGTAGATATTAGATGCGCTATCATCCCAAAACGACTGACTTGACACAATTTTGCCTTCAACAATTTGCGAAGACATATTAATCTGTTGTTCAAGTGAAATAGGTTGGACTAAATGTTGCGCATTTAGTAAATGAGAATTGAAATAAAAGCAAGCTAAAAAGCCAAAACAAATAGAATGTATTAGTTTCATCATAATAATAAGTAGGTTACTCGCACAACATATCAAATAAATATGTATTTCAACTAATAAAAGGGCATTTTATCGATGAAATAAATTAATTTGTAATATAATATTTACAAAATTAACAAGTTGTGTATCAAAGTATTCTAAAATCCAATTGTAAATTCTTTAGAAAAAGAACCGATTTTTCTAAATCGTTGTGGTAGATACGATCCTCTGGAGCAAATTGGATGTCATCCCTATAAATATTTATTAACTGTTCAATAAATTGGGATGATTTAAGTGGGCGTCTGAACTCTAACGCCTGGGTAGCATTGAAAATTTCTATGCCTAAAATACTATAACAATTTTCTATAATCTGATACGCTTGCACAGCGGCGTTAGCACCCATACTCACGTGGTCTTCTTGACCATTGCTAGATACAATACTATCTACACTCGCAGGAGTTGCTAACTGTTTATTTGCACTAACAATACTAGCTGCAGTGTATTGAGGAATCATTAGTCCTGAATTTAGCCCAGGATTATTGACCAAAAACGCTGGTAATCCTCTTAATCCTGAAACTAATTGATAGGTACGACGTTCTGAAATATTACCAATTTCGGACATGGCAATTTTTAGGAAATCCAATGCTAATGCTAAGGGTTGTCCATGAAAATTTCCACCAGAGATAATGATATCTGAGCCTTCAAATATATTTGGATTGTCTGTGACTGAATTTATTTCAGTTTCAAACACCGACATCACATAATTAATACTGTCTTTTGAGGCTCCATGAACCTGTGGCATACAGCGGAATGAATATGGGTCCTGTACATGTATTTTCTCTTGCTGAATCAATTCACTGCCTTCCAAAAATTCGCGAATTCGCTTGGCTGTAGACAATTGTCCATTATGCGGACGCACCAGATGTACCAATTCATTAAATGGTTCTATTCTGCCATCAAACGCATCCAAAGATACCGCGCCGATAAGGTCTGCGAAGTATAGAAGTTTTTGGGATTCCAAAATCAGATGAACCCCATAAGCACTCATAAATTGGGTGCCGTTCAATAAGGCTAACCCTTCTTTAGACTGTAGTTTTATGGATTCTAAATTGAATTGTTTTAAAACATCTTCGGCATCCACAACATTGCCTTTAAAATGTACTTTTCCCTTTCCTATTAATGGCAAAGCCAAATGTGCCAATGGTGCTAAATCGCCCGATGCGCCTAATGAACCCTGTGTATATACTACTGGAAGGATGTCTTTGTTGTAAAACTCAATGAGCAATTCAACCGTTGCCAATTGTACGCCAGAATGCCCATAACACAAAGACTGAATCTTCAAGAAAAGCATCAATTTGACAATATGCTCTGGCACCAAATCTCCCATACCACAGGCATGACTCATTACTAAGTTTTCTTGTAGCTTCGATAAGTTTTCCGATGAAATTTCAACATTACACAACGAGCCAAACCCAGTGTTTATTCCATAAATAGGGTCTTTTGAGTCGCTCATCTTTTTATCGAGATAAGCCCTACACTTGAGAACCCTACTTCTAGCATCATCAGACAAGGCCAAAGTTTTTCCATCAGAAATTAATTCCGAAATAGCCTGAAAGGACAAATGTTCAGATGAAATGTAATGTATTGTTGCCATGGAACAAATTTCTTCAAAAGTCTAAATTCCGAAATTGCTATGCAACTAATGTTAATAATTATAGAATTTAAGACCTTTATCTTCTTGCCCGTTTTGCTTTACGTCGTTGCTGGGCCTCCTTTTCTGGTTCTGGTTCTTGCTGTTGCTCCTGCTCCGGTTGCTTAAATAAATCAATAAAGGCCTCGCCTAGTCCATCCGCAATATGACTCGCCAAAAGACTCTGATAGCCATAATCCTCTAGCGCTAAATCCGCTGAACGTCCATGTAGATAAACACCAAAAAGCGTCGCTTCAATTGGAGGATAGCCTTGGCAAATCAATCCTGTAATTACGCCCGTTAGAACATCGCCTGCTCCTCCGGTTGCCATTCCTGGGTTACCACTTGTGTTTACATATTTTTTGTTGCCATGAACCGTAATAGTATTCGCACCTTTGATAACTACGGAGACTTTATGTTTTGAAGAGAATTCAGACGTCTTGTCTAATTTTTCAAAATCATTGTCCCATTGTCCGATTAAGCGTTCTAGTTCTTTAGGATGTGGCGTAAGAATAGAACCTTCAGGAAGTAACTTCAATAATTTTTTACTTAAGGATAATATATTCAACGCATCCGCATCAATCACCAAAGGCGCCTTGTTCAGTTTTAAAAAGTGTTCAAAAGCTGTTATCGTTTTAGGGTCTGTACCCAATCCCACACCGATTCCTATGGCCGTTGGTTCAAATTCAAATTCTAAGTCTTCAATATAATCATCACCATCATCCGTTAGAGCCATAGCTTCTGGTACCGCAGTCTGTAAAACCGTATAACCACATTCTGGAATGTAAGCCGTGGCCAATCCTGCACCAGCGCTCAACATGCCTTTTGTTGCCAAAACAACGGCGCCCATTTTACCTTTGCTTCCACCGATAATAAGACCATGACCGAAGTCGCCTTTATGCGAAAACTTATCCCGACGTTTATAAAATGGTAAGACTTCGTGTTTAGAAATCAATTCCACTTCAGTCTCCGTACTCATAAGATAGTCTCGGTCAATGCCAATATCCAGCACTTCCCACTGTGTGGAATGCTCGGCGGTTTCAGGCAAAAAGAAAATCAATTTTGGAGCTTGAAAACTCAAGGTGTAATTCGCCATAACGGCAGAACTTTCAGGTTCAATAGGTTTATCCGTATATAATCCCGATGGAATATCAATAGATAATGTAAACGCTCCCGTGGATTTAAAATGGACAAACAGCTCCTGAATCCAAGGGTCAACGGCTCTGTTTAAACCAATACCGAAAACCGCATCTACAATAATATCATCGACATGGATTTCAGGAAAATCCTCTTTACAAGTCAGTAACTTTGGCCAATCTTTAGTGACGTTTTTAATTCGGTCGTAGTTTACCAAAAAGTCTTTAGAGCGACCATTACCACAGTTCACGATATACGTTATCACATTATAACCATGTGTGATGAGATGACGCGCCAACACCAAACCATCACCACCGTTGTTACCAATACCACAGAACACATGAATCGGGACTTGGGCACCCTGCATCCGCATATGCATCCAATTAAAAATTGCTGTCCCAGCACGCTCCATTAAATCCGTTGAGGAGACATTTTGGCGTTCAGCGGTCAGTCTATCTCCTTCATAAATCTGTTCTTTGGATAGTATTTTCATAAAATAAGGTCTTCATTTTTGAATTATTCACAGAAATACGAGAATAAGCATCAAAATGGCGGGTTAATATTTTTTTATCAGGCTAAAAATAATACTTTTAAAAAGTAATGATGCGAAATTTCTACATATCAACCTTGCAAAATGATTGTTCTTGGGACTTAAATGGAACAACTATTCTTGCTACAATTACTACAACCATTACCCTTGGGGTTGTACTTTAATATTTACCTCGTCCCCCATTTCTTATTCCTGTATTATATATTTAAAAATTATTGAAAATGAAAGTTCTCAAATTTGGAGGCACCTCGGTCGGGTCTTCAGAAAACATACATAAAGTTGTTGATATTGTCGCAAAACGGTCAAAAGACAGTCGGATTTTGGTTGTCATTTCTGCGGTTGGTGGCGTCACGGACAGCCTCCTAATTATGGCCAATGAAGCCGTCAGTAAAAACGAATCTTACAAAACAACATTTCATACCCTTAAAGCAAAGCATCTTCACATAGCGGAAGAGGTATTAAATTCAGCATATCTTGAAGCTGTTATCGATACCTTGACTCATGAATTAGACCAACTTAAAAGTTTATTGGATGGTCTGTTTCTCATCAACGAGCTGTCACCCAAAACGCAGGATAAATTACTGAGTTTTGGAGAACGTTTATCTACGACTATAGTCATTGCCTGTTTAGAGCAACACGGTCTCAAGGTGCAACTGAAAAATTCGCAGGAACTTATTGTTACTGATAATAACTTCACCAATGCACGTGTAAATTTAGATAACACATATAAAAACATTAAGGATTTCATAGCCTCTGACCATCATGATGTGATTTTATTTCCTGGCTTCATTTCGAAATCTGAAACAGGTGAAATTACAACGCTTGGCCGAGGTGGGTCGGATTATACAGCGTCCTTGATTGCGTCTGCCATTGATGCGGAAGACTTAGAAATATGGACGGACGTCAGTGGTATGTTTACTACTAATCCCAAGTTGGTAAAACAAGCCATCCCGATTGAAAAACTATCCTATCAAGAAGCTATTGAGCTTTCGCATTTCGGCGCCAAAGTGCTGTATCCGCCTACTGTGATGCCAGTTCTGCTGAAGGACATTCCGATTTGGATAAAAAACACCAACCAACCCGAAGAACAGGGTACGCTCATTACCAACATCAATCAATTGCAAGTGGCAAAACCTGTTAAAGGCATTAGCAATATTGATAATATAGCCTTGATGACCTTGCAAGGAAGCGGTATGGTTGGCATTCCCGGATTTAGCAAGCGTTTGTTTGAAACCTTGGCAAATGAAAAAATCAATATCATTCTGATTACCCAATCTTCATCAGAACATTCTATTTGCTTTGCTATTGATGAAAGTGATGCGCAAAAAGCGAAGACGAGCGTCGACCAAACCTTTCAAAATGAAATTTCTCTAAAACAATTGGAACCACTCATAGTTGAAACAGAACTTTCCGTGATAGCCGTTGTTGGTGATAATATGAAAAACCACCAAGGCATAAGTGGTAAAATGTTTAGCACATTGGGAAAAAACAATGTAAATATTAGGGCGATTGCACAAGGGGCTTCGGAACGAAATATCTCAGCCGTCATCAGCAAAAAGGATGTCAAAAAAGCCCTAAATAGTTTACACGAACGCTTTTTTGAAGACAACACTAAACAAGTCAACCTCTTTATCACTGGTGTTGGTAATGTCGGGCAACGCTTATTGGAGCAAATAAAGCAACAGAAAAAATATGTAAAAGCGCATCATAAAGTGAATCTTAGGGTTGTTGGAATTTCTAATTCCAGAACCATGGTTCTAGACGCTGACGGTATTTCACTAAAGGATTGGAAATCCCAACTGGATTCTGGAGAAAATGCCAGTTTAAATGGATTTTTAGAACATGCCAAGTCCATGAATCTCCGGAATTCCGTTTTTGTGGATATAACAGCGAATTCTGATGTGGCCAATAGCTATGACCAATATTTAAAAGAAAGTATTTCAGTCGTGGCCTGTAATAAAATTGCCTGTTCTTCAAACTATGATGATTACCAAAACCTGAAAGCACTATCTTTAAAATACAGTGCGCCTTTTTTGTTTGAAACCAATGTTGGCGCAGGCTTACCCGTTATTGACACCTTGAATCATTTGATGACCAGTGGAGACAAGGTCAATAAAATCCAAGCTGTGTTATCCGGAAGTTTAAATTTTGTGTTTAATAATTTTAATAGAGAATCGACTTTTCATGATGTGGTAAAACAAGCCCAAGATGAAGGTTATACCGAACCAGACCCGCGTATTGATTTAAGCGGTGTGGATGTAGCCCGAAAAATCTTAATACTCGCTAGGGAAAGCGGTTTATCTTTGGAATTAACAGATATCAGCATGGAAAATTTCTTAACAGAATCGGCCATGAACGCTAATTCTGTCGACGATTTTTATGAAACTTTAAAATCGGATGAAGAACACTATAAGAACCTCTATCTTTCTGCAGAGAAAAATAACTGTCAATTAAAGTTTGTTGCGGAACTGGATGGCGATAAAGCTAAAGTGGGATTACAAGAAATCCCTGAAGGTCATCCTTTTTATAATCTGGAAGGCAAGGATAATATCGTTATGTTTTTTACAGAGCGCTATCCAGAACAGCCACTCATAATCAAGGGTGCCGGTGCAGGAGCCGACGTTACGGCATCAGGACTTTTCGCCGACATCATGAGACTCGCAAACAATTAAAACATGACGAACGAGATAAAACTATTTACACCAGCTACTGTGGCCAATGTCGCCTGTGGATTTGATGTTTTGGGTTTTTGTTTGGATACCATTGGCGATGAAATGACCGTCCGTAAGGTCGATAAGAAAGGTATTTTCATTACTAAATCTGAAGGTTTTAATCTTCCGACAGAAACTGAAAAAAATGTCGCAGGGGTTTCAGCTCTAGCCATGTACGAGGCGCTTCAACCCGATTGCGGTTTCGAAATTGAGATAAAGAAAAACATAAAACCTGGAAGTGGTATCGGCAGTAGTTCCGCGAGTGCCGTTGGAAGTATTTTCGGGATGAATCAACTTTTAGGTCAACCATTGAATTGCGAAGAACTCATAGCTTATGCATTAAAAGGCGAAGCCTTGGCGAGCGGTGCTGAGCATGCAGATAATTTGGCGCCTGTATTATACGGTGGATTTACATTGGTAAAAAGTTGTAATCCTGTTAAAATATTAGAATTACCAACACCTGAAGACCTATTCGCCGTCATTATTCATCCCCAAATTGAAGTAAAAACTTCAGAAGCGAGAAACATTCTTCCTGATAAAGTTCCTTTAAAAGATGCCATAACACAATGGTGCAATATCGGCAGTTTGGTACATGCTTTGCATACCGCTGACTACGACTTGCTCAGCAACTCTTTGACTGATGTCATTGTTGAACCGCATCGCAAAGCCTTAATTCCATATTTTGATGATTTAAAAGCAAATGCGCTACAGAACGGCGCACTCGGTTGTGGTATTTCGGGCTCAGGGCCTTCCGTTTTTGCATTGACCAAAGGAAAAGCTACTGCAAAGAAGGTCTCAGAAGCCTTTGATAAGGTTTATTCAGACTCAGGAATAAATTATCACATCTATGTGTCTCCCATCAATACCCAAGGTATTAAAATACTATAAGCATGAATTACTACTCACTCAATAGAATTTCGGAGGACGCTACTTTTAAGGAAGCTGTAATTAGAGGATTGGCGCCCGACAAAGGGCTATATTTCCCTGAAAATATTACGCCTCTCCCCGCTTCGTTTTTTGAAGGTATTCATGATAAATCACGTGTGGACATTGCTTTTGAAGCGATATCACAATTTATCGGTTCTGAAATTCCTGAAGCTGAATTAAAACGAATTATTGAAGAAACACTAAGCTTCGATTTCCCCATCGTAAAATTGAATGATTCGCTTTCTTTTTTAGAACTCTTCCACGGTCCTACTATGGCCTTTAAGGATGTTGGCGCACGATTTATGGCGCGATGTTTAGGCTATTTCAATAAGAATGCGTCGGAAGATGTTACGGTTTTAGTGGCAACATCTGGTGATACTGGAGGAGCTGTTGCCAATGGTTTCTTGGGTGTTAAAGGTGTTAATGTGGTTATTCTCTACCCTAGTGGAAAAGTGAGCGATATACAAGAAAAACAATTAACCACACTCGGGCAGAACATCACCGCTTTAGAAGTTGATGGCGTTTTTGACGATTGCCAAGACATGGTGAAACAGGCTTTTGTGGATTCCGAATTAACCTCGCAGATGCAATTGACCTCTGCAAATTCCATAAATGTGGCACGTTGGTTGCCTCAATTGTTTTATTTCTTATTTGCTTATAAAGAACTAAGGAAAACACATCAAGACATAGTCTTTTCTATCCCAAGCGGAAACTTTGGGAATATCTGCGCAGGTATGGTTGCTCAAAAATTGGGTATGCCTGTGCATCATTTTATTGCTTCAAACAATTTGAACAATACCGTAACAGAATACCTTAAAACCAAAACTTACAAGGCAAAATCATCCGTGCCAACAATAAGCAACGCAATGGACGTCGGCAATCCAAGTAATTTTATCCGCATCCAAGAACTCTACAAGAATGATTTTGAAACCTTGAGCAAAAATCTCTCTTCTTACAGTTTTACAGATGAGGAAACCAAATCCGCATTGTTAGAATTATACAACGACAACAATTATATCGCTGACCCACATGGTGCTGTTGGTTATTTAGGCGCTAAAGCCTATTTAAAGAAACATTCTGATGCTCATGTTTGTGTTTTGGAAACGGCCCATCCAACGAAGTTTTTGGATGTTGTTGAAGATGTTACCCAAACTAAGGTGGAATTACCAGAACAGATAAAAGCTGTGATGGATAAGGAAAAAGTGTCGATTAAAATTTCAACCTATAACGACCTTAAAAAATTCTTACTAAGAAATTAAATACTGCGACTGCGACTGAAGACTGAAACTACTGCTTCTTCGCCTTCTTACTTCCCTCGTACATCTCGTATTTCACCAATCGGGCTTCGAGCTTAGCATTGAAGAGTTTTATTTTTCGGGATGGACGTAAGCCAACATATTTTAAGGCTTCCAAATTAGAGGTAATTAACCAGGCGTCTGTTCCAGGATAGCCGTGTTTTAATGTCGTACCAATATCGCCGTAGAATTCTTCCACATTGAGATTCTCTAAACGTTCGCCATACGGCGGGTTAAAGACCATGTGGAGTTTTTCGTTTCCTGCTTTTTGGGTTTTGAAGAAATCTTCGTGTTTTATAGTGATGAATTCGTCCAAATGCGCATTCTTCATATTGTCGATAGCCTTTCGTACTGCTGAAGGACTTTTATCATAACCCAGAATTCTATGGTGGAAATCACGCGTCTTTTTCAAAAGGGATTCTTCAATAGTTTCAAACAAATCTACATCCCAATCTTGCCAGCGTTCAAAAGCAAATTCTTTTCGCATTAAATTCGGTGGAATATTACACGCAATCATCGCCGCTTCCGCTAAAACCGTTCCACTACCACACATGGGGTCCATAAAATCCGTTTGGCCGTCCCAACCGCTTAGTATAATCATACCGGCCGCTAGAACTTCATTTATCGGAGCAATATTTGTGGCCGTTTTATAGCCTCGACGGTGCAAGGATTCGCCACTAGTATCTAAAGAAATTGTACAGCGTTGACGGTCAATATGGACATTTACTTTTAAATCCGGAAACCGCAAATCCACATTTGGGCGCTCGCCAGATTGCTCCCTAAATCGGTCTACAATCGCATCCTTGGTTTTTAAAGCCGTGTATTGGGAATGTGTAAATATTTTGGAATGCACGGTAGCGTCAACCGCCAAAGAACCTGATGGTTTCAAATATTCCTCCCACTTAATTCGCTTTACGTTTTCGTACAAATCACGCTCAGATACCACACGAAACGTCGTTAAAGGTTTCAAGATTTTAATCGCCGTACGTATGCCCAAATTCGCCTTATACATAAAGCCCTTGTCGCCGACAAAAGAAACGTTCCGCACGCCTTTTTCTACCTGCATTGCACCGAGCTGGGTCAGTTCTTTTGCTAAAATCTCCTCAAAACCAAATAAGGTTTTGGCCACCATTTTGAAATTATTGTCCATTCGCTTCGTCTAATCAGCGACAAAAATACAGTATTTTTGTGCTCTGTTTGCTCAAAAGCCAGAATTGCTTATCTGAGTGGAGTTATATTAACCTTAATGAGATTCCCGCTTTCGCGGGAAATGTTATGACGAAAACAAAACAATGGTATGCCTCGTGGTTTGACACCCCGTTTTACCATATACTTTATAAGGATAGAGATTATGCCGAAGCCCAGCTTTTTATGGATAATCTTACCAACTACCTCAATCTGCCTGATAACGGTACCATTTTAGACTTGGCTTGTGGCAAAGGACGACACTCCATCTACCTTAACGAAATTGGCTATAATGTCACTGGTGTCGACCTTTCTGAACAGAGCATTGCATACGCTAAACAGTTTGAAACCAATGGCCTGACCTTCGATGTGCACGATATGAGCAAGCCATATCCCAAAACTTTTGACGCCGTTTTTAATCTATTTACCAGTTTCGGTTATTTTGAAAGCGAAGACTGCAACCTAAAAACCATTAAAAGCATTAAATCTGAATTGAACGAAACAGGATTTGGCGTTATCGATTTTATGAATGTGGACTATGTCATTGATAATCTCGTCGCTGAAGACACCAAAACCGTCAATGGTATTGAATTTCTTCAAACTAGAAGCGTACAAGACGGCTATATTTTGAAGGACATATCCTTTGAATTTGAGGGCGAATCCTATAAATTTCAAGAACGTGTCAAAGCCTTTACCTTATCTGATTTTAATGATCTATTTGAAAAGGCAGGTGTACATCTTCTCGATATTTTTGGCGATTATAAATTGCGAAAGTTTGATGCTAAAACATCGAAACGCTTGATTATGATTTTTAAGTAAATTGCAGGCATGAATAAGTACCTGTTTCCCATACTTGCTATTCTCATTGGTGTTGGTTATGCACTTTTTACCAAAAATAAAAAGTCTCTAGGCACCAAATTATTACTTTCCTTTAGTGGCGCATTTCTATTGGCTTCAACGCTTTTTGATTTATTACCCGAAGTCTATGAACACCTAAATGCAAAGCAGCCCGGACTCTTTATTATGTGTGGGATTCTGCTTCAGATTATTTTGGAGTTTTTCTCAAAAGGTGCCGAGCATGGCCATGTACACATTCACGCGGAAGATTCCAAATTTCCTTGGCTCCTCTTCCTAAGTTTATGTATTCACAGCTTTTTGGAAGGTTTCCCGATTCATGAGCATAACGATATGGTGTATGGCGTTTTGATTCATAAAATCCCGATTGCCATTCTCATTACTACATTTTTACAACACTCTAAGTATACCAAATTACAAGTTATAGCCTTTTTAACCGTCTTCGCGATTATGACGCCTTTTGGTACATTTATTTCGAATAATACGATTATTTCTGAAAGCGTCATTACTAGTATTAACGCCGTGGTCATCGGTATTTTTCTTCATATTTCTACGACAATTTTGTTTGAATCTAGCGAAGGGCATAAATTCAATTTATCGAAGTTAGTAGCGATTTGTTTGGGGATTTTGATTGCTTATTTTATCTAAATGTTCAGCAAAGAAGAAAGCAGAAAATTACGCGAGGATTTCTGGATTAGCTTCGGAAAATCGTTCCCGAGGAAGTGGATTCTGTACAATACCAAAATTAAAGGATTGGCTTTTAAATTTCATTTCGATACTAAAAAAGCATTGGTTACGCTCGATTTGGAAGATGATTTAGACAACCGAATTCACTGCTGGGAAAAGTTGGAAGCCCTTAAATCTATCCTTCATTCTGAATATCTGCCTGACGCCATTTACGAAGAAGAGTTTTACTTAGATAATGGAAAAGAAATCTCCAGGATTTATGTGCCTCTACAACAGAAAGTCTCCATTCATGATAAAAATACTTGGCAGACTGTGATGCTCTTCTTTTATGAAACTATGAGCGCTTTTGAAGAATTCTTTTTGGAGTACAGAGATATTATAGAGCCATAATAGTTTACCCCATTCCCAATTAAGATTAGCCATAAAAGCCAAACAAGGTTTTTGGTATACGATTAATTGCTATAATTGATGAAAATTTGCAACAATCCCAACTAACATGAAATACTTGGTTCTTTCTTTGGCGCTTCTCTTCTGTATGCCGGAGACAACTGCTCAAAATAAACTATCCAACACGCAGATAAAAGCGCTTGTTGACACCTATAAATCGGATATTCGTGGGCCATACTACCGCATCAAATGGTTCTGCGAAGATGGTACAATACGCGACCCAAAAGACCCATGCCCAGATGCTATTGGCGGTGGGATTCAACATGCGAGTTTTAAGCAATCAGCATTAGATTTACGCAAGAGCAACCATTTGTTTTTTGGTGAGATTTTAGCATCGAACGAAGAGCGTGCCTTTTTGGATGCCGAGAACAATTATGACCGCCTAAAACAATACCAACTCAATAAATATCTTGCTAGTGTAGATGACGGTTGGGTGTTGCAAAAAGGCCAATATTACCGAGGTGCCCTTCAATCTGAAGATGAAGAAGCTTGGGGGAAAGACTTTTTCCTGTGGCTTTTGAAAGATGATACTTTCATTGAAAACAACTTCTATTTATTACGTCAAGCATTGAAAGATATTCCGCATAATGGCGATTCTAATATTGCACAGCTCATGCGTTCGCAATCCAAATCCTTGTCTGAAGATTACGAACCGTTTATGGATTTGCGTATTAAAATTCACGGTCAGCCCGAAGAAGCTGATTTACCCGCCGTTAAAGAATTTTATAAGAAGAATGCATCTAAGTTGTCTAAAGCGCAAAAGGAGGATTTTGAAGCGTTGATAGAAACCATGGAAACCAATTATGCGCCTATTGATTTCAATGACCTTCAAAATCAGGTGAATAGCTTACGCGCCAAGAATGAAACGACCAAGCAGATTGGGCAATTCATTAAAGATTATCAATCGACAGAAAACATGAGCCAAATGGCATCACATGTTGGCGATATTTTAAGTGCAATAAGAGATGGCGTTACAAGTTACCCAAGTTCTCGCGACAGACTGCTATTGTTAGATATGTCTAACCAATTAGAGCATTACCTGTTGACCAAAATGCAGGAATGGAAACCAGAAACCCTTCAAAATCTATTGACCAAAATTGGAACATTAGCCTGCGTGTCTAAAGGCACAGGACTAATAGAAACTTGGGAATACGATGCTATTGAAGCACAATTGAATAAGGTTTCTGACGACAAAGATATTACCGTTGAAGACCTCAATACCGTTTTAAACACGGCAAGAAGCATCGTGGAATGGAGCACCGGAATGGTTAAAGCTAATTACCAAGAGGTGGTTGACCATTACTCAGAATTTGAACCCATGGCTTATGGTTATATCGATGACAGAGTCCGAAGTAGTATTGCCCTAAATTTTGGGGAAACCGTCAGTCAACTGGGCGCTTATGTGGCCAAAGCTACAAACTTGAATAATGCGGTTATGGATATTGAAGGACAAGGCGCAATACGTGGTCTCAATCCTGGTTACGCTAAAGGTGAATTGGTGGTTGTCGACGGCAACCCAGATAATATTGAAGTCAGCACCAACAAGATTTATATTTTTCAAAGACCACCGCACGACTTGAAACCTGTTGCTGGCATCATGACGGTATCTGAAGGTAACTTAGTGTCGCACGTTCAGTTATTGGCGAGAAACCTTGGTATTCCCAACGCCGCTTTGTCCTATGAAAATTTGAAAGACTTAAAAAAACAAGATGGTAAAACTGTGTTTTATGCTGTATCCAATAAGGGAAATGTTATCCTAAAAACAGAGGATGACATGACCAAGACTGAAAACAAACTTTTTGAAAAACAAGAAAAGAGCAAAGCGATAATTGAAGTCCCTGTAGACCAAATTAGATTGGACCAAACCTCCGTAATGAATATGCGAGATGTCGATGCGTCCGACTCTGGAAAATTATGCGGGCCAAAGGCCGCTAATCTTGGGGAATTAAAGAAGCTTTTCCCTGAGCAGGTTGTGGAAGGTTTGATTATTCCATTCGGGATATTTAGAGCGCATATGGACCAACAAATGCCCGGCGAAGGTAAAAGCTATTGGGCGTATCTCAACGAAACCTTTAAAACGGCGGATGCCATGAAAAAGCAAGGTAGTTCTGAAGCTAGCGTAGAAGCCTATCAACTTAAGAATTTGGATAAACTTCATAAGGCGATTGTAAATATGGACTTAAAACCTGAATTTTTAAGCGACATTAAATCAAGCTTCAGAAGTATCTTTGGAAAATCCATGGGTAATATTCCGGTCTTTTTACGTAGCGACACCAATATGGAAGACCTTAAGGAGTTTACGGGAGCAGGTCTAAATTTAACCTTATTCAATATATTGGATGAAAATGAAATCCTTAATGGCGTTAAACGTGTTTGGGCTTCGGCTTACACGGAACGTAGCTTTAAATGGCGTCAAAAGTATCTTTCAAATCCTGAGAACGTCTTCCCTTCTATTTTAATTATTCCTAGTGTAGATGTGGATTATTCGGGTGTGATGATAACAAAAGGCATCAATTCAGGTAACGACCAAGACTTAACGGTAGCCTTTAGCCGTGGTGCCGGTGGTGCTGTTGATGGACAGTCTGCGGAAACACGATTGATTACTTCAAAAGACGATATGTTGTTAGCACCAGCCAGACAAGTAGATTATATTAGGCTTCCTGCTTCTGGAGGTACTAAAAGGTATGTCACTACCTTTAATTCACCGATTTTGAACGACGATAACATCAAAGAAATTCGAAAAATTGCAAAGAAAGTTCGGTCAACAATGGCTGACAAATCAGATGATTCTGGGCAGGCTTACGATGTGGAGTTCGGGTTTAAAGATGATAAACTATGGTTATTTCAGATTAGACCGTTTGTTGAAAACAAGCAGGCAAAAAGTTCAGAATATCTCAATTCCATTGCTCCAAAAATAGATTCAAACAAAAACATTAAGCTAACATCAGCACTATAAATCATGAAAAGTATATTGAAAATCAGCACATCGTTCGGACTTATTATCGCACTAGGTCTTTCCATCTACCCGATTGATGGTTACGAGCGTACAGGTATAAAGAGATTATATCAAATCCGTCAAATGCAGTTAGACAGTGTACGCTACACAAGAATCCCTGCTGGTGCGTATTTAAAAACTGAAGATATTAAATTAAATCTCACAAGTAGAGCTGGTGATAGTATCGACGCACTTTTGGTTGAAGACCCAGAATTCGCAAAGAAAATGGACCGCATTATTCCAGGAGGAAACTACTCCACTGCAGTTTTGGACATGACGAATCCAGATGCTCTTAAATATACAGAACACCGTGAGGAACGTGGTTACCAACCTGGAAGTGTTGGTAAAATTGCCGTCCTAAACGCGGTATTTTATCAATTGGCTAAAATCTGTCCTGATTCTTGGGAAGACCGTGTCATGTACTTAAAAGACATTGAAGTGTCTGCACGTTATTGGGGAACTGGCGACCACCATACCGTACCAATTTATGATATTGAAAACGACAAATTACGTAAGCGACAAGTTGTGGCAAGTGACAAATTTTCTCTTTATGAATGGTTAGACCATATGGTATCCGTAAGCAATAATGGCGCCGCTAGTGTAATGTACCGTGAGGCAATGTTAATGGCCGCATTTAAAGAGCAGTATGTTAATCTTACTGAAGAACAAGGCGAAGCTTATTTTAAGGAAACACCTAGAGATTCGCTGACTAATCTGGCCAACACCGTTGTCAACGAACCATTGAGAGAACTTGGTATTACTGAAGATGAATGGCGCTTGGGTGGTATGTTTACACGCCCTGCTGGAAAATACGTTGGACGAAAAGGCGGAAGTATTGGAACCACTAGAGGATTGATGAAATATTTAGTACAGTTAGAACAAGGAAAGGTTATCGATGAAAACTCTAGTTTAGAAATGAAGCGTTTGCTCTATCTCACGGACAGACGTATTCGCTACGCCAAATCGCCACGTTTAGATTCTGCCGCTGTTTACTTTAAATCTGGTAGCTACTACAAATGTGACCGCACTAAAAATCCAAATTGCGCTAAATACGCAGGTAACGTATTCAATTATATGAATTCAGTGATTATAGTGGAGCATCCTAATGGAATAAAATATATTGTCTGTTTAATGACCAATGTACTTAATAAAAATTCTGCTGGAGCACATATGTACCTTGCTAGTAAAATTGACGATTTAATAACGGATAATGTGGACCTTCCGGAAGTTAAGGAAGAGCCTTATGTGGATTCTCCTGATGAAGTAGGTGATTCAGACGGTAATTAGGCGTAGAATTGTTGCATAGTCTCTCTAGCAAGTGTTACAATTTCAGGGTTTTTATGCTTTAATAGGCGTCTTACAAGTGTGGCATAACTTTTATCATTATGGATTTTAATAAGGCGCAACATTTCTAATTTCATGCGCTTTCCACGTCTCACAACAAGCATGGCGATAAGTTTATTTTCCGGAAGAATCTTTGGACTCAATGGAGCACTTTCCAAATCATCTCTATCAACGGTATAATATTCTACAATTGGAAGAATTTCAGTTCTAATTTGGCTTTGTAACAGATTATCTAGAAACTCCAAAGCATTGATCTTCGCTTCTTGCACATCACTCATAATGCCAGAATAACTGACGTTAATATCGGCTTCGTCATACATAAGACTAAGCAACTTAAAGACACACTCAAAACTTTGTTCCAATTGCTCCTCCAGAATGTAGACCACGCTTTGTCTGGCTACATCTAATTCTGAAGTGGCATTTTCAGACTTTAAATCATCAGGATAAATGACTAGAATTTGCTTGAATGAAGCAATAGCATCTATAGTATCGTTAGCATATTTGCATTCTCTAATAATAAGCGTTTTGATGCGCCGTTTGTTAATTTGAAGCGATTCGTACTTCGATTTTAGCTTCATTAAGGATTTGGATGCCTCTAGGCGAATAATCACATCTTTACTGCGGAGCAAACGCATCAACACTTTAATGGATTGCTTGGAATGGAAAGACTCAATTAGCTTTGGAATATGGCGCTTTTCGGTATTATTAAGGGATTCTGAAAGCTCTAGCTTCAAAATTGTCTTGGTAATTTCACTTCCATAATTTTTCAGAGCTTTTATGGCTGGTTTTCGAAACTGTTTTTGCGACAAAAAGTGAAGTAACTTTTCCCTGTAGTGAATATCTTGAGTTATCCCTGCCGCCTTTATCGCGTGTTTTACCACGTAACTGTCGCCATGCCCAAAATGTTGATCAATGAAGGGGTAGAATTGAACGCGCTTTGAGTAAGCAATCGTCATTAAAAGTTTGGCGATGTCGGGTCCACTAGCCTCATTACCCAAGTCCCTTAAAGTTTTTATGCGTCGCTCAATACGCTCGTCTAGTCCGTAGCGCTTTCGCAGTTTTTCATTACGAACGGTTTCTTTTCCCAAACAGAGTAAAGCCGAGCTAGCTATTGTATCATTTTTATGGTTGAGATAAGCCGAAAAGAAATCACTACTAGATACGTTGGAGTGTTCTAAAATATAGGTCAAGGCCGTATGAGACAACTTCTCATCATCAGAATGAATAAGCGTTTTTACCTGCTCAATTGCCGTGCCCTTATCATAACTATATAGGTCTTCAATAACTTCAGCCTTCACTCTATCTGAAGGTGAATTTAAAAGTCTAATGATTTCAGGTTTTAGGGCTTTTATCCTATACGAACTTAATTGCTTAAGTACGCTTAAAATGGCTTCTTCATCACCCGAGTTCAATATTCTTCGAACTTGAGCAATGGTATTTTCACGCTTTGGCTTTCCTTCAATCGCTTCACTGGTTAGTGTTCTTTGAATATTTATTCTGAAGGAATTAAAATAGGCTTCACGCAGTTTATAAATAAGAATAATCCAAATAAACGATAAGGCCAGAATAATTGTTGTGATGTATCCAGTGGACAAATCGAGCTTTCTGACTAAAAGGATTAAAAGTAATCCCGCTAAACCAGTTGCAATACTATCCACAGCAACATCAATAAAGGATTTGGCTTGATTCTTAATCTGAAACGGAATTGGCATAATGGATAATTCTACCGCCGCTTTATTTAGCGATTGTTTAAAGCTCCCATCGATTCCTTTAATGATGATTAAAACCCATAATTCTGGAAATGTTAAAAACAATAAACTCCCTAAAGCAATGCCGAGCGGTAAAACTAGTAATGTAGATGCAACACCTAGCTTACTCAATACACGATTGGTGGCAAAGAGTTGTAAACATAAAGCAATAACGTTAAATGTAGAAAACCAAAATCCAAAGAACGATGCTAAATCGTCCGAATTGAGAATGGCTCTATTGGCGAAATCACTAAACTGAAAATCGACCAATTTGGCCACAATAACACTAAGACCGATGATTAAGGCCAAATACGTTAAATGCTTAGATTTAGATATGATCTTTAATGCTGGTTCACTACCACTTTCGTCATTGAACTTACGCTGTTTTCTAATATAGATATTTAGCTTTCTAATTCGTAATTTCCAAATTTTGTGCATTATGGGAACACATAACGAGATAAGTACTGCAGCTAGAACAATAGCAGATATATTTCCGAATGCAGAAACAATAACACTGGTTAAATAGCCTCCAAAAACACCACCGGCAATGGCACCCGCGCCAATAAAACCAAATAAACGTTTGGCTTCACGCGAATCGAAAACCAGATTTGCCAATATCCAGAATTGAGATGTGGCAATTACGGCAAAAAGTGAAATGCCAACGTAATAAACATAGAGCATCCAATCGTTTAGAAAACCTCTTAGAATAATAAAGGCAAGGGCTAAGAAAAATAAGGCAAAACTGATCAAGGAAATGGAAGTGACCTTTAGTAAAGAAAACCGTTTTATACCCTTATTGTAATAGTATGTGGTAATAACGGCAATAATAGCAACCAGTATATAACCGTAGGGAAGATGGGACGCTCCAAGCTCTGATAGGAAAAGAGCATTCACTATGGGTTTAACAATAAGCAGTACTGTAATCACCAAAAAGATATACAGTTGCATTAAAAAAGAGATGTATATTTCACCATCTCTTATGCCAAACGTTCTATTTAAAAATGCTCTAATCGTTTATAGTTTTATTGTGTTGAAACTAACTGGCCTTTCTATTCGCCTTCATTACTTTTTCTAATGGTCTTACCAAATCACGAATGATTTTTTCGCCGAAATCATTATCGATCAAAGCTACGATAATATAACGACGGTTGGGCCCCCAAACCAATGCTGAGTCTGAATGATAATTTTTCCAAGACCCCGACTTTCTGAAGATTTTTGCCTTAGGCGCAATCTTCTCAATAGTATTTACAAATTTATGATGCAATGCTGGATCAACCATTATATCTAACATCTCCTTAGATTTTTCTTCGCTAATCAGATTACCCATAGCTAATTGATAGTAAAAGCTGGCGACTTGGCGGGTTGTTGCCGCATGGCTTAATCCTTTGATTGGCTCAGGATAGCGGCGACCGCCGGCTGCGTATCGCTTTCCTACCCAAAGGCCTCCGCCCTCTTCTTCATCATAAAATTTATTTTGCGGTGCACGAAGAACGGCTTCAATCTTCTCATAGCCTACCCTGTCGATGTTTCGTGTTGAGGCGGCATTGTTGGACTTACTGATCATTAGACGTAAATCCTTTCGCAAATCGGGCGTATCCTTAAGTTCACCTTTATCCAAGGCATCCATAACCGCCAATAAAATAGCTATTTTAGGAAGACTAGCCGCATACATCATTGACCGGTCATTAACTCCAGCATACTTAATATTGTTAACGTCGTGTAAATCAACTATGGCCACGGACATTAAATCTCGTGCAATCAAGTTTTTCCAAAGTTTATTTTTATTCAGTTCTATTTCCAAAGCCTTTTGAAGTCTATCATTTTCGAGCTCATATAATGGCTCTACTTCTTCTTCGTGTGGAATCGGTAATTCAATCTTCTTATTCTGTAAAATTTCTGGATAGACCTCTCTTGAAGGCGCTTCCTGTGAAATCGCCAAATCCATATTCTTATTCTTTCTATTGAAATCACATCCTACTAAACTGAAGGACATAAAAATTGCTATTAATAATTGTATCTGTTTCATATTATGTTTTCTGTTTGCCCTTATACGTTCAAAGGCTGTGCCGTAGATGTGGAAAATATTATTATTTCCCATTAAGTATTGTACCATCTTCTCTAAATTCGACATCTAAATTCTTTCCTTTACGCTTAAACTCAACATCATAAAATTTTCCTTTGGTGGCATGTTCAACCAACTCCACCTCATTAATCTCTCTGTCGCCGAAATCGTTTTCTATTCGTTTTAGAATTGCTATAGGAAGTTCCTTAGCTTTTATTGAAACCTCTGTTTCTATCCATCGGCCATCTTTAGTGAAGTCAGCTCTATATTGTTCTCCGTTTCTTTTAAATTGAATTTCAATATTGCCGTGAGAATCCTTTTCCCAATCGTAGCCCTTTTCTCCAGGATATTTACTGGCAAACGCTTCTTTGACTGCATTTGGAATTTGAGCTTCCGATTTAGAAAAGCAACTAAGTCCAAGAATAGCAATAAAAAAGGTAATGAGTTTAAGTGATTTCATCATAATGTTGTTCAGCTTGAATGATACGCTATATATTATAAATGTGTTGACGCAAACCACTTTATTCTTAGCGCGTATCTTTAAATTATAACGGTATATTCCCGTGCTTGCGCTTCGGTTGCTCCACGGTTTTATTCTGAAGCATGCTAAAGGCTTTGATTAATTTTCGTCGTGTATCCGAAGGAATTATTACTTCATCTACAAACCCGCGTTCTGCGGCACTATACGGATTGGCGAATAATTCGGCATATTCCGCTTCCTTCTCTTTCCATTTTGCTTCTTTATCGTCGGCCGAAGAAATCTCACGTTTAAAGATGATTTCGGCCGCGCCTTTGGCGCCCATCACAGCTATCTCTGCATTAGGCCATGCAAAGTTCATGTCTGCACCAATATGTTTAGAGTTCATAACGTCATAAGCACCACCATAAGCCTTACGGGTAATCACGGTAACTCTCGGAACTGTGGCCTCACTGAAAGCGTACAATAATTTAGCGCCGTGTACAATAATACCATTCCATTCTTGGTCCGTACCTGGCAAAAATCCGGGTACATCTTCCAAAACTAAAAGTGGAAGATTAAAACAATCGCAAAAACGTACAAAACGGGCGGCCTTTTTAGAGCTATTGACATCTAAAACACCGGCCAAATACAAAGGTTGATTTGCAACTATACCCACACTTTTTCCGCCTAATCTGGCAAAGCCAACTATTATGTTTTCCGCGTAATTCTTATGAATTTCGAAAAAAGAATCCTCGTCGATAATACCCTTGATGACATCGTGCATATCATAAGGTTTGTTGGGATTATCTGGAACGATATCCATCAGCACCTCTCGTTTTTCATCATTTAATTTAAAGAGTAAGTCCGAAGGTTTTTCCGTATTGTTTTGAGGCAGATAACTCAATAATGTCTTTAAATCTTCAAGACATTCCACATCGTTTGATGATGTGATATGCGCCACGCCAGATTTGGTGGAATGCGTACTCGCACCACCCAGTTCTTCGCTCGTTACTTCTTCATTGGTTACCGTTTTTACAACGTTTGGTCCAGTCACAAACATGTAACTCGTATCCTCTACCATCATGGTAAAATCGGTCATCGCAGGGGAATACACCGCTCCACCAGCACAAGGTCCCATAATCGCTGAAATTTGAGGTATAACACCAGACGCCTGTACATTCCGATAAAAGATGTCGGCATAACCACCAAGCGAACGCACCCCTTCCTGAATTCGGGCGCCACCGGAATCGTTTAATCCAATTAATGGCGCACCAACTTGTAAGGCCATATCCATGATTTTACAAATCTTTTCGGCATGGGTCTCCGATAAGGAACCGCCAAACACCGTGAAGTCCTGTGCAAAAAGATAGACCAAACGCCCATCAATAGTGCCGTAACCCGTCACTACACCATCACCATAAAACTTTTGGTTTTCCATGCCAAAGTCTTTTGTTCTGTGCGTCACTAATGCACCAATTTCTTCGAACGAGCCTTCATCCAATAAATAGTCCACCCGTTCCCTAGCGGTGAGCTTTTTCTTTTGATGTTGCTTATCAATTCTGGCTTGACCACCGCCTAGTTTGGCCTGGTCTAGCTTTTCGTTAAGGGCTTTTATTTTAGGATTCATAGACAGTCGTTTAGTTAAAATTTAATAAGACTTAGTTTGAAGTCTTCGGTACACGCAAGCGATTTTGGTCTTCCTCATACACCTTAAACGCTAATCGGGATGCAATTTCTGCCTCTCGCTTTTGTTGCTCCAAGAGCATTTCAGGCGAATAATACTTTTTTACAAAATGCGTATCAAAATTACCAGAGGTAAATGCTTCATGCTCACAAACAAAATGGCCAAATGGCAAGGTCGTTTCTACGCCTTTTACTTTGTAATTCTTTATGGCGTTCTTCATTAAGAGAATCGCCTCTTCACGCGTTTTACCAAAGGTAATCAGCTTTGAAAGCATGGGGTCGTAGTAAATAGGAATGTCCATGCCTTCCTCAAAACCATTATCCACACGAATGCCTTTTCCTTCCGGAAGTTCATACTGTTCTAAAGTTCCTACACTTGGCAGAAAATCATTCAAGGGGTCTTCGGCATAGACTCTTAATTCCAACGCATGACCTTTAATTTTTAAATCGTCTTGCTTAATCTGAAGTGTTTCTCCTCTCGCCACTTTAATCTGAAGTTCAACCAAATCAACTCCTGCAATAATTTCCGTTACCGTATGTTCTACTTGAAGACGCGTATTCATTTCCAAGAAATAGAAATTATGGTCGGCATCCAACAAGAATTCCACTGTTCCTGCACCGACATAATCACAGGATTTAGCAACATCTACAGCGGCCTGTCCCATGCGTGCTCTTAATTCTTCAGACAACACGGCGGAAGGTGCCTCCTCTACCACTTTTTGGTGGCGACGTTGAACACTGCATTCGCGTTCAAACAAATGGATAATATTACCATGCATATCTGCCATCACCTGAATTTCAATATGGCGTGGTGACTTTACGTATTTTTCAATAAACACGGAACCATCTCCAAAAGCAGATTTGGCTTCGCTTATCGCACGATTCATTTGGGATTCCAATTCTTCGCTATGCTCTACAATTCGCATCCCTTTACCACCACCTCCGGCAGACGCTTTAATTAAAATTGGGAAACCTATCTCCTTAGCTATAGCTTTTGCCTTTTCTGGGTCTGTAACTGCCTCATCGATACCTGGCACCATAGGGATATCATAGGCTTTGACCGTTTCCTTAGCGGCCAACTTACTACCCATAAGGCGGATGGCTTTAGATTTTGGTCCGATAAAAATGATATCATTCGCTTCACAAAGTTCCGCAAAGTCTGCATTCTCGCTCAGGAATCCATAACCCGGATGGATGGCATCGATATTCAAGGCCTTGCAGGCGTCGATGATTTTATCGCCTCTTAAATAGGATTCATTGGACGGTGCAGGCCCAAGCAATACCGCTTCATCCGCAAACTTTACATGGGGCGAATGGCGGTCCGCTTCGGAATACACGGCCACGGTCTTAATGCCCATTTTTTTTGCTGTGGTCATGACTCTAATGGCAATTTCGCCACGGTTGGCAATCAATATCTTCTTCATAGGTTAGGATTCAAATTCTAGAAGTAAACTATTTTTTTCAACCGCTTCACCTTGTTTAACGGAAATGCTTTTTATGACACCTTCTCTTGGAGAGGCGATGACGTTTTCCATTTTCATGGCTTCGAGAATGAGCAGGGTGTCGTTTTCTTTTACTTCAGTTCCTTCGGACACAGTAATTTCAAGAATAAGTCCCGGCATTGGCGCTTTTATCTCGGAAACTTGTTTTGAACTTCCGACTTCAAAGCCCATTTCTGTAATTCGCTGGTCTAATTCATTTTGAAGGGCAACGTCATACAAATTGCCATTGACTTCAATGCGATACATTCGTTTTTTGAAGTCTGTGGATATCACTTTGGCGTTGAAGGATTCATTATTGTCAATAATATGAAATTCAGTATTTGATGACGATACGGCATCAAGTTTTGAATCGTCATTCAATTCAAACTCCATAGCATCGTTTACTTTTGCTTTATACATGTTCGGTTGGATTGTTAGAAGGTTTAAAATACGAATTCCGTTGGTGTATCTTTATCGCTTTCCGACTTAAAATTATCGCAACTATAAGTGATACAAAGGCACCAATTGAAATACCTGGTATAAAATTGATAAACAAAAAGAAATCATAGGCACCGTGGAATAATGTCGCCAACAAAAGGCCGGCCATATTAAGGGAAAATCTGTTGTTAGAAAATTTTGCTTTACCCATATAATAACCCATCAGCACTCCAAATGTAGCATGCGCAGGTACGGCCGTAAATGCACGAAGAATGGCTACGCCATATCCCCCTTCCAATACATAGAGGATGTTCTCAGTACAAGCAAACCCCATTGAGACCATAACCGCGTACATGATACCATCATAAGGTTCATTAAAGGCCTTTCGGGTTTGAGCAAAGTATTTAACGATGATATATTTACTGAATTCCTCTGCTAGCGCCACAACGACAAAGGCCTGAATGAATTGCTGAACAATAGAAAACTCGTCGGTAATAGGTAACAATCGTCCTGTAATCAAATACAAAATGGTAACGATGATGATACTTCCGACCGCACCCAGGAGAAAACTAAAAAAAAGCAACCACTTAGGCTCCTTATCAAACTTATCCTGAAAATAGATATACAGAATAATCACAAATATTGGCGCAACGGCCATCAGTAATAAACTCATCGGCTTAATTGTTTGGTTATGGCGTCGGCTACAAAGCTATAATAGTCTTTGTTCGAAGGTATGAAGTGTCCATTAGTGGCACTATTTTCAACAAGGTTTTTAAATTCGGGTATTGACACCAATTTTAAAGCTTCTACTTCATTTTCTTGCGGAATTAAGTTGGCAAGCTTCGATTTTAGTTGAGCGATGTATACTTGATGAAACTCGTAATCCTTAATCTGTCCTTCGTTGTATTCAGACTGGTGTAAACACGTTCCGATTTTAGTCAACTCTCGACTGTCCAAAGTCAAACCAATTTCTTCTTCAGTTTCTCGAAGAACGGCAGTTCTAAAGGATTCCCCTGAATCAATATGCCCTGCTACAGACACATCCCATAGCAAAGGATGAATGGCCTTTTTGTGAGAACGTTGTTGCAGAAGGATATGGCCGTCCGACGTAAATAACCACAGATGTATGGTATTATGAAAATGACCTTTAGAATGAATTTCGGACTTCAAGGCCGATGTTTCGGTAGGATTTCCATCCGCATCCATAATATCAATCAGCTCATCCATTAGGCTGGTGTCATTATGGATTTTACGGTTTCGACCAATCGGTTAAAATCGTGTTTTGTATTAAAGAGATGACAGCTCAAACGCATGTAGCGACCACGGAAGGAGACATATATTTTGGCTTTTGCCAATTCTTGTTTGAGAGCTTCAATATTAAGGTCTTGTGGAATTTCGACACCAAATAAATGCTTGGCTCTAGTTTCTAGTTTATGGACATAAAACCCAAGATTGACCAATTCTTCAATCGCCGATGTTGAAATAGAATCGCAATACTCCTGAATAATATCTGGTGGAAACTGCGCAACCTGCCTTAAAGCTTCGCTTTGCATCCTTACATATATAAAACTGCCATTTTCCCCAACATTATAGCGAGATGCCAAAGGTTTGTACTGAGGCTGGTAATCCGTCAATCCTGCGAGATTTTCACTGTACAATCGGTTAGACCAGTTTTCTTCAATTGGGACGCCATCGTCAAAATAAGGACCGTAGTACCCATAAGCACAGCCATAAGGACCGAAAAGCCATTTATAGCCGGCGCAAACCAAAGCGTCTGGCTGAATCTCTTTTACCGAAAACGGCAACGCACCAATAGACTGACTTCCGTCAACAATCAGTAAAGCATCATGCTTTCTGGTTTTTTCACGAATGGCTTTCAAATTGAAAATAATCCCATTCGCCCAATGAATTTGTCCCATAGCCACCAAAGCCGTATTCTCATTTATGGCCTCGAGAATGGCTTCATTCCAAAGTTGTCCACAATTGTCACGG
Source organism: Winogradskyella maritima (assembly GCF_042650215.1). Classification (NCBI taxonomy): domain Bacteria; kingdom Pseudomonadati; phylum Bacteroidota; class Flavobacteriia; order Flavobacteriales; family Flavobacteriaceae; genus Winogradskyella; species Winogradskyella maritima. The sequence continues at coordinate 29,676 of NZ_JBHSAT010000001.1, forward strand.
TCTTCAGGTTGATGAATGACTTTTACCGATGCGCCATAGGTTTCGACTAAACGTTTCCAGATGTAATAATTACTTGGGAATTGCTCATCGATAACCAAGATTTCATCCGTCGATTTAAGCGTTACATTATTAGCCACATTGGCCAATCCGTAAGATACTGAGGGTAATGATGCAATCCGATTATGGTCATCAGCACCAATGATATCCGCAAATTGTTTTTTCAGTTGAGAAACAGGTTCAAAAAAGTCTGAACTAGGAATCACGTAAGGCCGACTCTTTTCCTTAATCGCTTCAATGCCAGCCTCCTCAATAGATAAAAACGAAGGCGATAAACTGGCCGTATTTAAATAGGCTATGTCTTCCGGAATATCAAAAAGATTGCGCTGGTTTTTAATTGTCATTACTTGACGAAATAACTAAATGTATCGCCATCCTTGATGTTTAATAGCGAATTATAAATCAATTTTATCACATTTTCAACATCCTCTTTATGTACCATTTCCACGGTGGTATGCATATAACGCAGTGGTAATGAAATCAATGCGGAAGCTACACCACCATTACTGTACGCAAAGGCATCAGTATCCGTTCCTGTTGCTCTTGACAATGCTGAACGCTGAAACGGAATCTTCTCTTTTTCGGCGGTATCTGTAATTAAGTCGCGCAATTTCTGTTGTACGGCTGGTGCATAAGCGATGACCGGACCTTTACCTATTTCTGCCAAACCTTGCTTTTTCGGGTCAATCATCGGTGTTGTGGTATCATGAGTTACATCAGTCACGATGGCCACGTTTGGCTTGATGGTTTGCGTAATCATTTCAGCACCTCGTAAACCTATTTCTTCCTGAACGGAATTGGTAATGTACAACCCGAAAGGCAATTTCCTCTTATTCTCGTGTAACAGTCGGGCCACTTCGGCAATCATAAAACCTCCCATGCGGTTATCTAAAGCACGACAAACGAATTTGTCTTTATTCAGAATATGAAATTCATCCGGATAGGTAATTACACATCCAACATGTACTCCCATTTTTTCGACTTCATCCTTGTCTTTCGCGCCAATATCAATACATATATTATCGGGCTTTGGCGGTTCTTCTTTCGATTTATTTCTGGTATGAATCGCTGGCCAACCAAACACGCCTTTTACGATGCCTTTTTTAGTGTGAATGTTCACCACCTTACTCGGTGCAATTTGGTGGTCGCTCCCACCGTTTCTAACTACATAAAGCAATCCTTTATCCGAAATATAATTGACATACCAACTGATTTCGTCAGCGTGTCCCTCTATAACGACCTTATATTTTGCCTTGGGGTTAATCACGCCAACGGCCGTACCGTAGGTATCCGTGATAAATTCATCCACATAAGGTTTTAGGTAATCCATCCAAATCTTTTGGCCATCCCATTCATAACCGGTTGGGGATGCGTTATTGAGGTATTTTTCTAAAAAGTCCATCGACTTTTTATTGAGTAATTGCTTTTTTGCCATTCTTAAAAATTTTCAACTAAAATAACAATAATTAACGCCTTTTTTGGGTTATGGCTGTTAATAATTGCTAATTTTGAAGCATAGAAAATCAAGGTTTGGAACGGTTTTCGCTCTAAGTTGACTATGAAATATTTATGCCTCATTTTATGTTGTATTCCTGCTATGCTTTTCGCACAGGTGGAACCCGTTGAACAAGATTCGACCGTGGTGGAATACATTATTATTGAAGGCGACTCCATTCCGAAGACAGCGATAAATCTCGATGAAGTGTTGGTACTTCCGAGATTGAAATTCAAAAACCGGGATGAGCGTGTCCGATATTTGATTTTACAACGAAAAACCCTGAAAGTGTATCCGTATGCAAAGTTGGCTTCGGAACGTTTAACGAGTCTGCAAGAACGTTTAGACCAATTAGACACCAAACGCAAGAAAAAACGCTACGCCAAACGTATTCAGAAATATATTGAAGAAGAATTCTCGGAAGAGCTAAAAAAATTGACCAAGACTGAAGGCCAGATTTTAATTAAGCTGATTCATCGTCAGACGGGAAAAACTACTTTCGAATTAATTAAGGAACTCCGTAACGGCTGGCGCGCCTTTTGGTTTAATAATACGGCGAGTTTATTCGATATTTCGCTAAAAAAAGAATTCGCACCCTTAGAAGATGAAGAAGATTTTTTGATTGAAGACATTCTTCAACGCAACTTTCAGAATGGACGCTTATTACGCCAAAAACCTGCTTTTGATATCGACTATTACGACCTTACCGACAAATGGGTTGACAACAAAAGCTAGATGCGTACACAAACCAAACGGGAAGAACAATTAAATACTTGGACGCACGCTATCGGCGCAATCCTTGGGGTTATTGGATTAATCCTCTTACTTCAAAAATCAAACTGGGATAACGGCATTGAATTGTTCAGTACTCTAGTCTATGGGCTTTCGGTCATTATTTTGTTCTCTGCATCGGCTTGGTATCATGCAGTTTCGGACCCTGTAAAAAAACGAAAACTTCGTATTGCTGACCATATTAGTATTTACGTTTTAATTGCTGGCACTTACACACCGGTTGTACTGATTTTACTCTCAAAAAGTCTTGGCTGGCCTTTATTTTGGGCGGTTTGGGGGATTACACTTTTCGGGATAGTATTAAAGTTATTTTTCATCGGTAAGTTTGAAATCTTCTCAACACTCCTCTACCTGGTTATGGGTTGGCTTATTGTATTCGATTATACAAATCTAAAATTGGTTATGGCCGACCAAGGCATCAATTGGTTGATTGCTGGAGGAATTTGCTATACCGTCGGGATTGTTTTCTACGTTTATGAGAAACTCAAGTACCAACATGTGATTTGGCACTTATATGTTTTGGGCGGTGCATTTTGCCATTTTATGATGGTGTATTACTATGCAATTGGCATTGTATAAACTTCAGCATCTATCCTGCCTGCATAGTTTTATCAATTCTAATTTCTATTAAATTCTATTCATTTTGCCTTGATGCAAATTGCGAAGCACATCATGAGCTCCTTCAAAATAAAATAGGCGAATAAACAAACCAAAAAATCACTATCAAAATATAGGAAATTGCTAAAGCACCATTCGTTCTCGGAACTGCGTGCTTGAAGCTTCGCTTCGCATCTTCGTTCCTTTACTCATTATTTCTGATTTTTGATGCTCAATTCTTCAAATTGATTTGGGGCTTGAATTTCTACTGTTGTGGTTTTAAAAAGCTTAAAAATAGGAGTCCCGAAGATGAAATCTATTTTTCAGAAACAACACTTTTATCCAAAATTTATGAACTTTTATGTGCCCGAATATAAAGATATCGAGCTTTGACGAACTGAAACAAGCCAAAACCGATAAAGCCAACAGCGATAACAGCTAAAAACAATTCACCGTACAAATTTTTGATGTAGCCAAACGCTTCGGATGTCCGACTGATATTACCAGAATGGAATTTTGAATTGGCTTCATAACTAATAAAACCCATCACCAAGAAAACGATACCTCGTGAGGTGATTCCAAATTTAGCCCAATTCATCAATGATTTTTGTACCCTATCTGATAAATCATAGACATGAATTCGCTCCTTAAATCGATTTGAAAAAGCGCGGTAGATTTCAAAAACGCCCTTACCAGCAAAAACTAAGGCGATGATGTAACCTACCCATTCATTCTGATTTATAAAATTATAGATGTCGTAGGATTTTCGTTCCACAGAGTCAAAGTCCAAAATCAGTGAGAGCGTAAAATAGGCCAAAAACAAATAGAACAGTCCTCCTAAAGCATAGGAGATTCGGGTTGCATATCCAATAAAGTTTGCTTTTATATCATCAGCATTGATGTATGCCCTGTAAAATTCCCAAAAGCAATAACAGAGCAGACCCAATGCTAAAATTATCAGTAACACTTTACCAAATGGCAAATCCACAAAATAGCGAATGGCCTTTCTGCTACCTGAAACTTTTCCACCCAATTGCAAGGCAGACAGGACCGTTAGAATTCCAATAATGACATAAATTGTCCCTTTGGATGCGATACCTATTCTTGATAATAATTGTTTTTTGGAAGACAAGCTGTTGGTTTTGCTTTGCAAATTAGAATTTCAAAAGGCAATCGCTTAACCCGATAGCTTTTTTGAGTGGTTGGATTGCTAAATCTCCTCCAACACCGAAGTACCTTCTGATAAATCGCCTGATGTCCATTGCCAAGATTCATGAATTCGGATTTTGCCATTACTCATCACTTCTGGAGTCGAGGTGCATCTGCCAGTCATTAATTCGCCTTTAGTATTTATTTGATGATATACCATGGTAATGACGCCGTGTTCATCCACAGTTCCGAGCAAATGACCTTCTAAAATAGCCTTGCTCTTGTAGGAGCACTGGACTCTATCCTCAGTTTGTTTGTAATGAAAAATGGTATCCTCGGTCACCTCAGCATTGCTAGATGTTGAGACTGGCTTAAAAATTCTGTTATGGTAATGTATCACTAGACGTGCTGGTCTATCAAAATATTATTGCCGTCTGGGTCTTGCAGAACAATACTGGCTGGGCCTTTGCTTTCAGTATCGGCTTCTCGTATTAAGGGGACGCCAGACTTTTTTAATTGCTCCTGAATAGCCCTTACATCATCAAAATCTTCAAGGGTTTTAGCATCTTGGTCCCAACCGGGATTGAAGGTTATGATGTTGCCTTCAAACATATCCTGAAAAAGGCCTACCAAACTATCACCGTTTTTCATAATGAGATACTTTCGTTCTAAATCGCCCGCAAATTGGATAAAGCCCAAGGTTTCATAAAATGCTTTGGACGCGTGAATATCTTTCACACTCAAACTGATTGAAAATGCTCCTAATTTCATAAGTTCTTATTTTAAATTGTAGAATAGTAAACGACTCTGGCGATTCATCGGCAAAAACAATAATGACTTGTCTTTGATATAAGCAATATCTCCAACGCTCATCCCAACGGTGGTTAAGGAATCAATCTCACCATTCATAGATATCAAATGAATATTACCACTTCGCCAGTCGGAAATCAATAATCGCCCATCACCATAAGGGCGAATACCGTCTAAATTCCCGATTTTTCGGGTTATGTAATCTATTTGTTTGGTCTGCATATCAATTTTAGAAACACGCCCACCTTCTTCACTTGCACCCCAAGACGCTACGTACATTGTGCCATCTTCATATAGTAAACCGTTCGGGCGGTCTAAGGCTTCATCAGCCAACCATAATTCAAAATTACCTTTAGTATCTAGTTTATAGATTTCAGAATTTGAAGTATCTGATACGTATATATTGCCTTCGGAATCGATTTCTACATCATTTAAAAAGTTGACACTGTCTTGGGTGTAGGTGTTTAAAATTACTCCCGTATTTACATCGGCTTCCACCAAATGTTTTACATCCGACACAAAAAGCTTATCGCCTGTAACGACAATACCTTTGGGGTCATTCAAGTTTATTATGAACATGGAATCCACCAACGTTCCATCTAATTTCAACTTTGCAATGGAGCCGTCGCCTTCTTCTCGCCCGCCAATTAGCGATGCATAAATATGATTGGTTGTTGCGTCGTACACTGCAGATTCGCAACTCTTGAGCCCGAGGGTTTCTGATGTGAATGTTGCGGTTGGAAGAGCGGAAATTTCGGTTTGAGAGTCCGACGTAGTGCTCTCTTCGGTTTTAGTATCGTTCTTACAAGACGATAAGACGACGAATGCCAAAAGGGCTAAAAGGGTTGATTTCATGATAAGGTAGTTTGATTGATGATTTAAAGTTAGGAGAAAATTTAATAGATAATGTTATCCAAGATGTTATCCAAGTTCTCTTCCCACATTGTAAAATTCTTATCGCTTTTAAAAATGGCGTGCATTTCCTGCTTGAATTCTGTAAGTTCCAAACTCGAAAAATGATGCTTCTGAACGTTTTCATCAATTTTTTCTAAGGCTTCGTCTTCAGAATCTTTTTTGAATTCAGCATAGATGTCTTCAAAATTACTAGACCTGTATTTCGATTTTATCATCTCCAGTTCTTCGGAGGTCTCATTGCGGTCGGCATTGGCACAGAGCAGTAAGATATAGAGTTTTAAATCATCTTTGCTCCAGTTGGAAGGTTTTGACATAGTTTGAAAAAATTATAGTTCAGCGCTTAGGTTCGCTTAGGTTAATCACACTATCAAAAAGAGAAGTTAAATATACCAATTTATTTATAGTCAATGGATTGCAAGAGGTTAAATTTCAATCATCATTGAGCTTACCATAATAGATTAAATCCACAAGCTCACCTTTTGTGGTTTTGTAATCGCATCTAATGGTGCCTTCATTTTTAAATCCTGCCTTCTCAGCTATGGCTCTGGCAGGATGGTTTTCAGAATGTGTTCTTAAAAACAATTTTCTGAAGTTATAGGTATCAAAACAATGTTTACAGAATAACTTGAAGGCTCTTAAAGAAATCCCCTTACCAGCGTACGCTTCATCTATGTACAGACCCATTTCGGTTTTGGGAATATTCCAATCTACATTTTTAAGGTCTAAAAACCCAACGATATCATTGGTCTTGGTATCTAATATGAGATACGGAAAATACTCCCGGCGCTCGGTACGCTCCAGCATTTCAGCTAAAAACATTTTGGTATCGGCGTAGGTTTTGGTTCTTGATGTTGTGCCCGTAAAAAAATCCTCAAGCCGTTCGCGGTTAGTGGACACCATTTTATAATAGGCATCAAGGTCTGAAAGTTCTAAAAGTCGAATATGATAGTGGTCGAAGGTCATCTTTTGACTATGCATTTATTATTCTGGAAACTTCGAGGCATCAATCCCAGGCACAATCCGCAATGCGTTTTTGTAGTATACTTTTTTGAGCACCTCATCGCTCAAATCCAAACCATACATGGCCCAGAATGCATGATATTTCTTGTGATAAGGAAAATATTCATCGTCACTTTCCAAGACACGGAAATAGGTTGGAAATTCTTCAGGCTTCCAACTGTCTTTTCCAAAGAGAATACGGTCTTGGTATTTTTCAAAGAAAGCCTTTGCAAATCTAGGTTGACGCCCCAATTCAGCGATGATAGCACCGATACCGACATTCATATTTGGCATCTCGTCCAACAATGTTCCAAGCTTACCCAAATCATTGGCAAACCAACCCATGTGCGCATGAATGAACGTTGTGTTGGGATGACGTTTAAACATGTTGTGTTGCTCTAGTATAATTTGCTCCCAAGGCGCGGGGTCTGTAGGACTTCGCTTTCTACGCGAGTGTGTTTTTAGCTCCAACCAACGTTCGTTATCCGCATCAAACTCATCCCAAAATGGTTTTGGGTCACCAGCGTGAATCAGAACTGGAATGCCCAATTCGCCACAGGTTTTCCAAATAGGATTTAATCGTGGGTCATCAATTGCCAAACGGTTTCCATCGGCATCTTTATTCCGAAGTCCCAAACTTTTATAAACTTTTAGTCCTACGGCTCCTGCTTTTACATCTGCTCTTAATTGCGCAACCTTTTCCTCTATCCAGCCTTCTGCACCAGCACCTTCAAAATTAATATTACAGAACAACACGAACCGTCCTGGATAGTTGGCATTCGCGTTGTCTAAAGCTTTCACCAAATCTTTACCCGTTCGCCCACTTAAATTCACCATCACCTGAAGGTTTAAGCTGTCCATAGCCGTAATCACAGGTTCTAAATCTTGCGTAGCCATTTGGTATTGATGGCCGTGGACATCGATAAATGGAAACTTGGCCCTATTGATGACCTTCCCCGGAACGACTAGCGTCGATTTTGGATTGTATTCTTCAAAGGTGAGGTCTTGGGCCACTAATAAAGAACTAAAGGACAATGCTACAAGCAAAAAGCGGTAAGATAAATTCATGGATTTTAATTTGAAAGAAAGATACTAAAGCTTTAAAGTATGAAATTAAGATTAATAGGAATTTAACGTGTAACATCAAATAGTCGTCGATGATAATTCAGCTGACCCAAGTGATAGCCCAAATGCGACAGCAAATGCAACAAAAAATATTCTGTGGTCATAAAAGGCTCATCTGGGTTGCGACGGTATTCGGCCTGCAAATCGGTTTTGGATAAGCTTGGAATGACCGCTTCAAGCATTTCTGAAGTTGCTTTTAATTTCTGAATAAGTTCTGCTCTCGGCACATCCCGTAGGGAAAATTCTAAATCACGCTGACGGACATATTCTGTGTTTCCGAGTTTGGCACCGATAAAATGATTCAAATTTCCAACGATATGAAGACTTAACGTTCCTGCGCTATTTAGAATGTCGCCGTCAAGCATCCAGATATTGGTTTCGTGGGAATAGGCGTTCAACTCGGTAATCCACGAATTCAAATCGCGCTTAAATATTTTTAGTAAGGTTTCGGTGATCATTAATTGTGATTTTCTGATTCTAAATTTACTGATTTATTAGCTTAGCTTTGCGCCATGAAAAACGAACAGCAATCCCAATTGGAATTTGTGGTACTAATGGCCGCTCTAATGTCAATTGTAGCACTATCCATTGATGCTGTTTTGCCTGCATTACCTCAGATTGGCGACCATTTGGGTGTTGTTGACACCGCTGACAATCAACTTATAATAACCATGATTTTTCTTGGTTTAGGCGTTGGTCAATTAATTTTTGGCCCGATGTCCGACAGTATTGGACGAAAACCTACGGTCTATTTTGGATTTATTGTTTTTTTAATTGCATCCTACATCTGCTTAACTACTAAAAATTTCGAAGTCATGATTTTTGGGCGTGTGCTTCAAGGTATTGGTTTGTCTTCACCTCGTACCATGTGTATTGCCATGGTTCGTGACAGCTACAGTGGTGATTATATGGCGAAAATTCTATCTATAGTTGTGATGGTATTTATTTTGGTTCCTGTGATTGCGCCGACTTTGGGTCAGTTTTTATTGAATGCCTACAATTGGGAATCTATTTTCACTTTTAATCTGGTTTTCGGCGCATTGGTAATGCTATGGTTTTGGCGACGTCAGCGGGAAACCTTAAAACCCGAATTTAAAAAACGATTCCAATTCTCCATTTTCACCAATGGCACCAGAGAGTTTCTACGAATTCAACCTGCCGTCATCTATACGCTCTTATCTGGTTTTATCACAGGTGCATTTATGGTGTATTTGAGTACCTCACAACAGATATTTCAAATTCAATATGATATGGCAGAATCTTTCCCCTACATATTTGCCAGTCTTGCTATAGCTATTGGATTAGCCACCTATGCTAACAGTCATTTGGTGGTCCGTTTCGGGATGAGAAACATCGTAAAAGTAGCGATGATAGGATTTGTTTTGGTATCTGGATTATATGTGGCGCTTTTTCATACAGGTAACAATCCTTCAATTGAAATTTTACTGCTCTTTTTAACCCTTCAGTTTACAAGTGTCGCCTTTTTATTCGGGAATTTACGTGCATTGGCTATGGACCCGATGGGACATATCGCAGGTATTGGTGCCGCACTTAACGGTTTTTTATCTACGGTCATGGCTGTACCAATCGCTAACTATATCGGGAGTTTTGTCACAACAAGTGTGCTACCCTTATTTATTGGTTTCCTGATTTCTGGTATAATAAGTTTTGGACTGTTCTTTTTGGTTAGAAAACCCGAGCCTGTAACTGTTTAAAATATCTCCAAGCTTCCTTTTCCTTCACGAACAATCACCGGAATTTCTTCAGATAAATCAATTACGGTTGATGGCTCATTGTCACCATAACCACCATCAATAACTAAATCGACAAGATTATCCCATTTCTCCAAAATCAGTTCAGGGTCGGTGGTGTATTCTATTACTTCATCTTCATCCCGAATAGACGTTGAAACGATAGGATTTCCCAAGGCATTAACTAAAGCGATGGCAATGGCATTGTCTGGCACTCTTATCCCGACTGTTTTTCTCTTTTTAAACGGATTCGGAAGGGTTTTTGCCCCAGGTAGAATAAATGTATAAGGGCCAGGCAAAGCACGTTTCAAAATTTTGAAGGTCTGTGTATCAATTTGCTTTACATAATCACTGAGATTACTTAAATCCTCACAAACAAAAGAGAAGTTGGATTTTTCAAGCTTTACACCTTTAATTCTGGCAATACGCTCCAAAGCCTTAATGTTGGTAATATCACAGCCCAAACCATAAACCGTATCGGTGGGATAAATCACCAATCCACCATTCCGAAGAATTTTTACAGCCTTCTGAATATCCCGTGGATTGGGGTTTTCCTCATATAGTCTAAGGTATTCTGCCATAGTATAAAGATAGTTATCCTATTACTTCCAATTTTGCGAAACGCAATAATAATTTCTTTGTACCCCCTTTTTCAAAAGCGATTTCAGCCTTTAAATCTTGACCTTTGCCTTCAATCTTCAAAACTTCGCCTCGTCCAAAACGTTGATGGTTGACCACATTACCAGCCACCAATTTACTATCGAACAAATTGCCACCACCTGAAGTCTTAGATACAGGTTTCATCTTTTTAGGCGAACTAATCTGAAACTTCTCCGGTGCTTTTCGCTCCTTCTTTTGTCGGGTTGGTGCTGTTTTAGGTTTGGCGAATCGGACTTTATTCGGTTCAATATCACCAAAAATTGAAGCATCCAGCATTGGGTTAAAACGGCGTTCTTCCATTGGTGTGATGATGTCCAAGAATTGTTCATCAATTTCTTCAATAAACCGGCTCGGTTCAGCATCAATAAGTTTACCCCAGCGGTAACGGGACAAAGTATGTGTTAAATAGGCCTGCTTTTCAGCTCTTGTTAAGGCCACGTAGAATAGACGTCGCTCCTCTTCCAACTCGCTACGCGTGTTCATACTCATGGCACTTGGGAATAAATCCTCTTCCATTCCCACGATAAACACATGCGAGAATTCCAACCCTTTCGCCAAGTGAATCGTCATCAAGGCGACATGGTCTGGGTCGCCTTTGTCTGCATCTAAATCGGTAGCCAAGGCCACATCTTCTAAAAATTCTGAAAGCGATGCCGTGCTATCCACAATCTCACGCTGACCTTCCACAAAATCTTTGATACCGTTTAAAAGCTCTTCGATGTTTTCCATTTTGGCAACACCTTCGGGCGTACCGTCTTTATTGAATTCACGAATCAAGCCCGTCACTTTCACGACGTGCTCCGCCAATTCAAAAGCATTGGCATTGGTATTCATCACCTGGAAGCTTTCAATCATCGTCGCAAAATCTTGAAGCTTTCCTTGGGTCCCCCGATTGATATTGATATCCAGATTGGAGATATTCTGAATGACTTCAAAAATCGTTTTATCCTCCGCATTGGCCGTCACAATCAAACGGTCAACCGTCGTTTGTCCAATACCTCTAGCCGGAAAGTTAATGACACGTTTTAGGGCTTCCTCATCAGCGGGATTCAAAATGAGACGCAAGTAAGACAAAACATCCTTGATTTCCTTTCGTTGATAAAACGAAAGACCTCCGTAAATTCTATACGGAATATCACGTTTACGCAAGGCATCTTCAATAGCACGTGACTGCGCATTGGTACGATATAACACTGCAAAATCACTGTTATGCAGTTGCTCGTTCATTTTAGTCTCAAAAATGGTACTTGCAATATACCGACCTTCGTCACCATCCGTCATTAAACGATTAACCTTAATTTTTTGGCCTTCGTCATTAGCGGTCCAAACGACTTTTTCAAGCTTGTTCTGATTTTTGTCAATCACCGAATTGGCCGCATTGACGATGTTTTTGGTGGAGCGGTAATTTTGTTCTAATCGGTAAACGGCAACACCATCATAATCGCGTTGAAAATTGAGAATGTTATTGATGTTCGCACCACGGAACGCGTAGATACTTTGGGCATCATCACCGACCACACAGATGTTCTGAAAACGGTCCGACAAGGCTCTCACAATCAAATATTGTGAGTGGTTAGTATCCTGGTACTCGTCCACCAAAATGTATCTAAATCGGTCTTGATATTTGGCCAGTACATTTGGAAAGCGGGTCAACAATTCATTGGTTTTCAGAAGTAAATCATCAAAATCCATCGCACCCGCCTTGAAACAACGCTCTACATAATTTTTGTAGATATTACCCATTTGAGGGCGACGTGCCGCCGCATCGGCTTCCATTAATTCAGGGTTATTGAAATAGGCTTTAACCGTAATTAAACTATTCTTGTAGGATGAAATTCGAGAGCGAATCTGCTTGTATTTGTAGACATCCTTATCGAGATTCATTTCCTTGATGATGGAGGCAATTAAACGGTCAGAATCTTGGGTATCATAAATCGTAAAATTTGAAGGATATCCCAATCTATCGGCTTCATACCGTAGAATCTTGGCAAATACCGAGTGAAAGGTGCCCATCCATAGGTTTTTGGCTTCGCTATTACCAACAATATCAGATATACGCGTTTTCATTTCACGCGCCGCTTTGTTAGTAAAGGTCAGTGCCAAAATATTAAACGGGTCAACGCCTTGATGCATGAGATAGGCAATACGAATCGTCAACACACGTGTCTTTCCCGAGCCCGCCCCAGCAATGATAATCATGGGCCCATCTTTCTGCAAGGTTGGCGCTAATTGCGCCTCATTCAATTGATTAAGATACTTTTCCAATAGTCATTTTTTCGAACTGTGAAAATAACCAAAACATAAGATTTTAACGAGCAGAATCCGCATGAATTATAAACAACATATAAAGAAATAGCTTTGATTAAATTTCAATATCTTAGTGGAAAATTAGACCGAATGAAACACCTTTTTTATGGCTTAATGTTGTTCGCAACCATTGGGCAGGCGCAAACCGCAGTAGATAATGATATTAAGGCAATAGAAGATAAGGTTATTGAATGGCGACGCGATTTCCATGAAAACCCAGAATTGTCCAATCGAGAATTCAATACCGCCAAAAAGATTGAAGCCCACCTAAGAGCCTTGGGTATGGAGGTGCAAACGGGTGTCGCAAAAACCGGAGTCGTCGGCTTGCTAAAAGGAAACCAGCCCGGTAAGGTGATTGCTTTACGCGCGGATATTGATGCACTACCCGTTACTGAACGCAACGATTTACCATTTAAATCTGAAGTAAAGACCACATTTTTAAATACCGAAACTGGCGTGATGCATGCTTGCGGCCACGATACGCATATCGCAATTTTAATGGGCGTGGCTGAAGTACTCGCTAAAAACAAAGACAAAATAAAAGGCACGGTTAAATTTATCTTTCAACCCGCTGAAGAAGGTCCGCCACCAGGCGAAGAAGGTGGTGCAAAACTAATGATTAAAGACGGTGTTCTAGACAACCCAAAAGTTGATGCTATTTTCGGACTGCATATCAATTCGCAAACCCCAGTCGGCGTCATCAAATACAAAAAAGGTGGCATTATGGCTTCTGTGGAGCGCTTTGTTATCGATGTTAAAGGGAAACAAACGCATGGGTCACAACCTTGGTCTGGTGTGGACCCTATTCTTATTTCGGCAAAAATTATTGACGGCTTACAGACTATTATTAGCCGTGAAGCACGATTAACCAATGAAGCGGCGGTGATTACCGTTGGAAAAATTACTGCTGGGACACGCTTTAATATTATTCCTGAATCAGCTGAAATGATTGGAACCGTAAGAACTTTAGACCCTGCAATGCGGAGCATGATTGAGCGCCGTATGAAAGAAATGGTAGAAACCATCGCAAAAGCTTATGGTGGCGAGGCAACAATAACCTTTCAGAATAATACGTCAATTACATTCAACGATGCCGATTTGGTGGATGATATGTTGCCATCGCTTCAAAAAGTAGCAGGAACAGAAAATGTGCAATTGATGAAAGCCACGACTGGCGGTGAGGATTTCTCATACTTTCAAGAGATTGTTCCAGGTTTCTATTTCTTTTTGGGTGGTATGACACCAGGAAATACTGAGGCTTTTCCGCACCACACACCTGACTTCAAAATAGATGAGGACGGTCTTTTACTCGGCGTTAAAGCTTTTACACAAATTACATTCGACTATCTGAACAATTAATATGAATGACATTTTAAACGTTTTGGGCGCCATTCCTTGGTGGGGCTGGATTTTAATTGTTTTGGCCTTAATAGCCATTAGAGATATATTTTTTCAGAAAAAGCATATCATCATCCACAATTTCCCTGTTGTCGGCCATTTGCGTTATTTCTTTGAGAGTTTTGGACCGGAAATAAGACAATATTTTGTGGCTAACAATAGAGAGGAGTTGCCTTTTAACCGAATAGAACGCGGTTGGGTTTATGCCTCTTCCAAGAATGAAAACAACTACGAAGGCTTTGGAACAGATCGCGATATTTATTCGCATCAGCATTTGTTTATAAATAATGCTATGTTTCCATTTAAAATTGAAGACAACCATCCAAATTCAGAAGATAACAGCTTCTTACCCTGTGCTAAAGTCATAGGGCAATTCCATAAGCGAAAAAAACCATACAGGCCCGCATCTGTAATAAATATTTCTGCCATGAGTTATGGCTCTCTTTCTGCGCGCGCCATTGAATCCATGAATAAGGGTGTTGCCATGTGCGGTGCATATCATAACACTGGCGAAGGCGGGCTCTCTCCGTACCATAAAAACGGTGGCGATGTGGTTTTTCATTTTGGCACTGGTTATTTTGGCGTACGCGATGACGATGGCAATTTTTCTATGGAAAAAATGATAAAATTGGTCGAAGATCATCCATACGTTCGTGCTATTGAAGTAAAACTCTCTCAAGGTGCCAAACCGGGAAAAGGCGGTGTTTTACCAGGCTCAAAAATATCTAAAGAAATTGCAGAAATCCGTAATGTGGAAATGGGTAAGGATGTGCTTTCTCCGCCAAACCATTCAGCATTTTCTACGATATCAGAAATGGTCGATTTTATTGAATCTATAGCCGATGCTACTGGATTACCTGTTGGCATAAAAGCGGCCATCGGAAAACTTGACCAATGGAAAGAACTAGCGCAAATAATGAAAAACGAAAATCGTGGCCCAGATTTTATTACCATCGATGGTGGTGAAGGTGGTACCGGTGCTGCGCCACCTAGTTTTGCAGATCATGTGTCTTTGCCATGGGTTTATGGTTTTAAGGAAGTTTATATGATGTTTCAAGATTATGGTCTAGAAAAAGATATTGTTTTTATTGGTAGCGGTAAACTAGGTTTTCCCGGTAAGGCAGCAATGGCTTTTGCCATGGGCGTAGATTGTATTAATGTAGCTCGAGAGGCCATGTTAAGCATCGGTTGTATTCAGGCTAAAGTATGTCATAATAATACCTGCCCAACGGGTATTGCGACCCAAAATAAATGGTTGCAACGCGGTATAAACATTCCTCTAAAAGCTGAACGCTTAGCACAATACTTTAAGACATTTAGAAAAGAATTTTTAGAAATTACCCATGCTGCAGGCTACGAGCATCCATGCCAGTTCACCATGGACGATATAGAAATGAATGTAGATGACCATCACCTTATGCAAGAGATAGACACAACTTTTGGTTACAGCAAAACACCGGTAGCGTTTATAAATATGCAAACCTTGAAAGATTGCCTACATCTTGGGGGCCACTATAATTCCAAAAACTAAAATTACTATTTATGGAAACCGAAAAACTTTTTGACTTATTTCTTTATGCTATTCCGGCCTTGATTACTGGCGGGATTGCTTATTATTTCTTTAAACAACATATTGAAAACGAATTCAATCTAAGGAAGTTCACACTACAGAAGGATTTACAAAAGGAAGCCTTTCCGATTCGTCTACAAGCCTATGAGCGGATGGCACTTTTTTTAGAGCGAATTTCACCTTCAAAATTATTAGTTCGTGTTAAGCCAAGTTCTTCAAATAAAGATGATTATGAAAATTTACTTATAGCAACCATTGAACAAGAACTTGAACACAATCTATCTCAACAAATCTATGTAAGCGATGAGTGTTGGAGCATCATAAACGCGGCAAAAAACGCTACAATACAATTAATCAGAAAAGCAGGAATGCTAGAAAAAACGGATAGCGCAGGTAAGCTCCAAGAAGTCATTTTAATGGAACTAATGGACAAGCGTCCGCCAAGTAATGCCGCCCTATCTTTTATTAAAAAGGAAGTTGGTGAAATGTGGTAAAGCAACTATTTATTTTGTGAATTGAATTAATTTTCAATTCGAAAGGAATAAACAAGGACTCTACTTGAAACTATCTTTGACATTAAATCGTTAAACATGCTTTCAAAATTTTACAATCTCAAGAATCTAAAAGGTGATTTTACTGGTGGTTTAGTTGCTGGTGTAGTCGCCCTACCATTGGCTCTTGCTTTTGGTGTTCAATCAGGAATGGGTGCCACCGCTGGACTCTACGGCGCCATCGCCGTGGGGATTTTTGCAGCGCTTTTTGGAGGCACGGAAACGCAAGCAAGTGGCCCAACAGGTCCTATGACCGTAGTATCCGCCACACTTGTTGCATTGGCCATTGACGCTACAGGAAGTTTAGAGAATGGGTTCAGTATTATTGTGTTAACCTTCCTTCTCGGCGGTCTATTCCAGATTATATTTGGTTTTTTAAATATTGCGAGTTACGTAAAATATTTTCCATATCCCGTGGTTTCAGGGTTTATGAGTGGTGTTGGACTCATCATCATCATACTACAGATTTTTCCATTTGCTGGACTCTCTTCCGCAAAGTCAACAGTAGCCGTTATCTCCGATTTGCCAAGGCTGTTTAGTGAAGCGAACTTACAAGCATTGCTTCTTGGCGGTATTACTGTAGCTGTTTATTATTTGTTTCCGAAAATCACAAAAGCAATACCTAGCGCTCTTGTAGCGCTTATCGCCGCGTCGCTCATTGCTTTTTTCTTCAAAATGGACGTTCCTCTTATTGGAGAAATCCCTTCAGGATTACCATCACTACAGCTGTCTGGGATATTGGAAATTCCAACAGAAAGCTTAGGTCTAGTTTTTGAATATGCAGTAGTTCTTGCAGTTCTAGGTAGCATAGATTCTTTACTTACATCCGTTATTGCCGACAACATGACCAAAACCAAACACAATAGCAACAGAGAACTCATTGGTCAAGGTATCGGAAATATGATTGCCGCCGCGATTGGCGGTATACCTGGTGCCGGCGCCACAAAAGGTACCGTCGTTAATATCAATGCAGGAGGTAGAACTCGCCTATCCGGTGTTTTTCACGGTTTATTTCTTTTAGCCGTACTACTAGGTTTGGGGCAACTCGCAAGTCAAATTCCCCTTTGTGTCTTAGCCGGATTGTTAATCCCAATTGGATTTAAAATTGTCGACTTCAAAGGCTTAAAACATTTACGCAAAGTCCCAAAATCTGATGCATTTGTACTTGTTTTAGTGCTTTTAATCACCACATTTGGAAGTCTTATCTACGCCGTAGGATTTGGGCTGGCTCTAGCTTGCTTATTATTTATGAAAAAATCTGGCGACATGAGTGAACAAGGTTTGGAAGTTGGTCGTGTTTCGGATTTAGATGGCTCTCAACCTTGGACGGACGAACAGGAATTTTACGACCAATACAAGGATAAGGTTATTGTAAAACACCTCTATGGCTCCTTGTTTTTTGGATTCACATCCTATTTTAAAGACCAAATTAAAGCCTTACCAGATGACATTGTTGCTGTAATTTTCAGAATGGATCGCGTGCCATATATGGACCAATCTGGACTTTACGCTCTAGAAGATGTGATTTTTGATTTAAGAGAGCAAGACATTGAAGTCCTTATCGTCGGATTGAAAGAACAACCTAGAGATATGCTCGAAAGCGTTGAGATTATCCCCGATTTAGTTCCCGAAGAGGACGTTTTTGAGGATTTCGATGATAGCTTCCATTCTCTGAAAGGCAAGCTTAAGGCGAGTTAGCAGACTTAGACATGAGCGACGAGGTATAGGGACAAGAGTGTTTTTACCAAGACTGTAAACCACGACTGACTATTGAAGTAAGACCTACTTCAAATCACTCATCTTAGTCAAGTTTTCATGCTTTTCCTTGGCATAATCAAAACCTTGTTGCCACCAGTCAGTCATTAGTCGCTTGCTAAAAATTAGTGAATTTTCAGTCAGACTCGTAGGCGTGTAGTATAAATTAAGTTGGACATTCCGTGACCTTGCAGCGAGCTTCCCTATAGTAATATCACTTTTCTCTACCTGATCCAGCAAATGCCCAAAAAGACTAATCATCAATGAGAATGGATTCTTTCCAAGTATTTTCTGTTGGCCTAAATTCTCCGCTTCCAACACAATGGCATCCACTTCCGTTGCGCCACGCCGAATGGCTTCACGTATCGGAATTACACAACCCAAACCGCCATCGGCATACTCATAGCCATCACGCTTTACCAAGGACATAAACGGAATATAGTTACAGGAAATCCAAATCCAGTCACAAAACTCTTCGTACGTACATTCTTTGATAGACTTGTACTCTACCCGATTCATACTCAAATTAGATACAGTAACCACCACATCTTCTTTGGTCTTTTTAATCAGTTGGAATTCATCTTCAGAAAAATTACGCTTAATATGGCGTCTTAAGGCTTTACTCTCACCAAACGTACGTTTTCGCCTGATAAATTGCCAAAGCGAATTCACAAAATCAATAGAAACATATTCTCGGTCTCCTTTTTTACGCTGTACAAAAGGGCTGATGCTAAATATATCATGCTGTTGCACATTTGTGAAGATGTCGTAGAGCTTTGTAATTTTTCCTGTCGCCAAGTGCGGAATTAATAAGCTTCCTGTGGAAGTACCTAAAAACATATCGTACTCGCGCCCTTCTTTCTCAATGAGATATTGCGCTACTCCACCAGCGAATGCGCCTTTGCTTCCACCTCCAGAAATCACCAATGCTTTCATCTAAGATTTTGATTTTAGTTTTTCGGACATGACCTTTGCAAATTTTACCATACGCCAATTGTGATGGGCTTTTGAAGCTTCGAGATTTTCTTGGCATTCGGCATTACAGGCCTTAATCGCCTCTAGATACTGAAAGGCATTCATACGCACTTCGGCACTGTAATTTTCGCCCGTGTAAGACAGCAATTCATTGTACAACTCTTGGGTTTTGTCAGATTGAAATTCTAAAGTATTCAGATTCAATACCAACCACAACATTCGTACATTATAGTCTGAAAGTCCATAGATGTCTTTCGTTTTGCTTAAATATTTTGAACGCTCTTCAGGAAAATTCACCCACAAATTATACAAAGCACTTTCTATGGTGAGATAGGAGTCATCGTCTAGCAAGGTTTCGTAATTGGCTTTTAGCTTCGCTGGAATTTTAGTTACATATTGCGAAATAGCTTGTCGCACCTTCAAACTGCTTTTAAATGTGTCATTAGTCACCAATTGCGGGGCTTGAGCAATCACTTTAATTTTGGCCTCATCTGAAATATCATAGCGCAAATACTCGGCACATTTAGAATCTACCGCATCACAATCCACCATCATGTATTCGTGAATGTAGCTCGATTTGGAACGCAATAATTCAATGGCGTCGTCGAACGGAAAGGCATCACTTTCAATCCACCGAGATTTAAATTCGGATAAATCCCCGTCGTAAAGTGCTTCCACTTCAAACATAAAATCAGAGGTTTCAACGCTCCAAAATTTGTGCTTTTCAAGATAATTGATGACTGCAGTTCTAAAGACCAAATCGCCAACCTTTTCGCGCAAGGCATGCAGAACCCAGGCGCCATGCTGGTAAAAGGTAAGGCTCGTCGCCTTAGGATTAAGCAAGGCATTATTATCTTGTTGCAAGGCTTGTCTGGCCAAATCTTGGGCAGACTCATAAAGTTTAAAGTGATAGTAATCGTCACCAAAAATGGATTTCTCGGCCAACAAGGCGTAATAGGTCGCAAAGCCTTCTTGCAACCAATGGTGTTCGCCAGACTTCGCTGTCACTAAATCGCCAAACCACTGATGCGCCATTTCATGGGCGTTGACGTTGATGTAATTCTTGTCATTAAACCCAATGGAATCTACTACAAAGGCATCCGAGAATATCGTCGCCGAAGCATTTTCCATGCCTGCGTACAAAAAGTCGTGCACAGGGATTTGCTTATAGTTTTGCCAGGGAAACGGGACGCCAATCTCACTTTCCATCTCGTCAAACATGCGTTTGGTGTAGCGGTAGGTTGGCTCAAATTTTAGGGAGTCTTCGGGGTAATAATAGTTTTCGAGGGGAATTCCTGAATCTGAAGTTTCTTTTTTTGCATCATATTTTCCAATAACCAATGCCACGAGATAACTAGACATAGGTTTTTCCATGCTGTAACTCCACATCTCGCCATTATCATTTGGGGTTGTGCTAACCAAGGCCCCATTAGCCAAAACCTTGTAACCGTGAGGCGCCAAAATATCGAATGAAAAAATTACCTTCTCATTAACGTCATCAAAACTCGGTAACCAGTTGCTCGTGTATTTTCCTTGGCCTTGGGTCCAGATATTCCAGTCGTCATTCCTCATCAAAAAGTACAGCGCTTTTTTGGGCTGAGCAGAATAACGAACTAATAATTTGTTTTCAGACGACTCCTGAAATTCTTTTTTTATAATGAGCTTATGGTTATTGTATTCAAACGGAATCACTTCGTCATTCAACTTGACTTCTGAAATCGTCATGCTTCGAGCATCGACATAGATGGAATCTACAGATTTTTCGATATTGAACTTGTAAATCACATGGCCGGATACTGAAGCTGAATCAGGGTTCACGGTTATCATTGCCTTCGCATGGGTAAAATCCACATAGTCCGTCTGTTGCGCAAAAGCACAGCTAAACAGCAAGATAAATACTATGGCTAAGGAATATTTCATATACAATTTGAAGCAAGAATAAGACCAAAATACAACTTCTGTGAGTTACACAAAAGCAGAAGGTCGATTAAGGCGTGATTAGTCTCAAACAAAGGGTTTATGCTTTCGCAGGAATTTGTAAATTCGTGCTGTGAGCGTCAATCTACAAACTCCCATAGATTATTTAAAAGGTGTTGGGCCTAACCGTGCGGATTTGCTCCGGTCGGAACTGAAAATCAACACCTACCAAGACCTCATCAACCTATTTCCCAATCGCTACATCGACCGCACGCGGTATTTTAAAATTTCAGAATTACAGCAGAATTCTGCAGAGATGCAGGTCATTGGCGAAATCACAGGCTTTAAAGAAGTCGCCCAGAAACGCGCGAAACGCTTAGTGGCCACATTTAGGGACGAGACAGGCACCATGGAACTCGTTTGGTTCCGTGGGCAAAAATGGATTAGGGAAAGCCTGAAAACCAAGACACCTTACGTCATCTTTGGGAAAACCAATTGGTATAATGGCAAATTCAGTATGCCACATCCCGATATTGAATTAGTTGCCGAGCACGACAAAAACCTGCGCTCCGCCATGCAGGCCATATATCCGTCGACGGAAAAGCTGAACAATAAAGGCATCAGCAATCGAGTGATGGGCAAAATAATGCAACAGCTGTTTTTGGACACCAAAGGTCAATTTGCAGAAACACTGCCTCAAAATACACTTGACGAGTTGCGTCTCATTTCAAAATCTGAAGCGCTTTTCAATGTGCATTTTCCGAAAAATCAGGAGCTATTATCCAAGGCGCAATTCCGATTGAAATTTGAAGAATTATTCTACATACAATTGCAATTAATTCTGAAAAATCTCATCAATAAATCGAAAATAAAAGGTCATATTTTTGATAAAGTCGGGCGCTATTTCAACACCTTTTATAAAGACCATTTACCGTTTGAATTGACCAACGCACAGAAACGTGTCTTGAAAGAAATTCGGTCCGATTTAGGAAGCAATGCTCAAATGAATCGGCTATTACAAGGTGATGTAGGTTCTGGGAAGACGATAGTCGCCTTTATGTCAATGCTCATGGGGCTTGACAACGGTTTTCAATGCTGTTTAATGGCGCCGACTGAAATTTTGTCAGTCCAACACTACAACGGATTACTCGAATTATGTAAACCTTTAAATATCAGCATTAAACTATTAACTGGCTCAAGTAAAACTTCAGAACGACGAGAAATTCATGAATCCCTCGAAAATGGCGATTTACAGATACTCGTTGGCACACATGCCCTACTCGAAGACAAGGTAAAATTCAAGAATTTGGGACTCGCCATTATTGATGAACAGCATCGTTTTGGCGTGAAGCAACGCGCCAAATTATGGAAGAAGGGAAGCCCAGAAAGCTCAACTCAAAGCCCTCCTCGGTCCTCCCCAAGGGAGGATGCCAAAAGCGTGCTAAAAAAGTATGCAACAGCACGACCTTCGACCTATGGTTTGATGAAGGAACTTCAGCAAAAAAACAAGAAAAATTCTACCGAAGCAGAGCGCATTCTTTGGGAACATTTACGGGCGAAAAAATTAGACACCAAATTTAGGCGTCAACACATCATTGATGAATTTATTGTCGATTTTGTGTCCATAGAGAAAAATCTGGTTATAGAAGTAGATGGCGGATACCACAATACCGAAGCGCAAAAAGAAATTGACGAGTTACGAACCGCTATTTTAAATGATTTGGGCTTTGAGGTCATTCGTTTTACGAACGAGCAAGTCATAGGGGATATAGACAAAACGGTTGAGTCTATCGCAAACAAGCTCAAAAGTCTCCCCCACGGGGAGATTAGAGGGGCTTCCTTACCCCCACACATTTTAGTGATGACGGCGACACCGATTCCACGAACCTTGGCCATGTCTGTTTACGGCGATTTGGATATTTCTGTTATTGACGAATTGCCTGCCGGACGAAAACCGATAAAAACTGTGCATCGCTATGATACCAATCGGCTTAAGGTCTTCCGATTTATGAAAGACGAAATCGCCAAAGGACGGCAAGTATACGTCGTTTATCCATTGATACAAGAAAGCGAAGTTTTGGATTATAAAGACCTGATGGATGGTTATGAGAGTATTTCTAGGGAGTTTCCTCCCGACGGTTCGGGACCGACGTACCAAATTTCTATCGTGCATGGCAAAATGAAACCCGCCGACAAAGAGTATGAAATGCAACGTTTCGCAAGAGGTGAAACCCAGATTATGGTGGCGACGACGGTCATTGAAGTAGGGGTTAATGTGCCTAACGCTTCGGTTATGGTGATTGAAAGTGCGGAGCGTTTCGGTTTATCGCAACTGCATCAGCTTCGGGGTCGTGTGGGACGTGGCGCAGAACAGAGTTACTGTATACTTATGACCAGCTTTAAATTGAGTAGCGATAGCAAAACCCGATTGGAAACCATGGTAAAATCTAACGACGGTTTTGAAATTGCCGAAGTTGACCTCAAACTCCGTGGCCCTGGCGATATTATGGGCACGCAACAAAGCGGTGTTCTGAATCTTCGTATTGCGGATTTGGTAAAGGATAAAGACATTTTGCAACACGCACGATATACCGCGAAAAGCATTTTAAAGACGGACCCTACCCTTGCCCTGCCCGAACATCAAATGATTTTAAATACCTACCGAGAAATGAGTAAATTCCGAAATATTTGGAATTACATCAGCTAAACCAATATCATGCTCACTAAACTAGGCCAAAAATTTACCGACCTTTTTTCAAAATATATGCCCAGCGCATACGTGTTTGCCTTAGTGCTTACGCTTATTCTCTTTGTCGTGGCTTGGATTTTGACCGATAGCAAACCGCTAGACATCATAGAAGGCTGGTACAACGGCTTTTGGGATTTACTGGCCTTTGGAATGCAAATCGTACTGATTATCGTCACCGCCTATTGCATTGCGCAATCCGACAGCATCAAAAAAGGCATCGATAGACTAACGCAATACATTAACACGCCGACCCAAGTCTATTTGGTGGTGATTTGTGCGGGTGCGCTCTTGTCCTTGGTCAGTTTTGGGATGGTGGTGATTACTTCGATATTAGGTCGGGAGTTGGCCTTGCGGGTTAAAGGCATCAACTATCCGTTTCTCGTTGCCTGTGTGTATTTTTCCTTTAATGGTTGGGTTGCGGGATTATCGAGTTCTATTGCCTTATTGCTAAATACACCTGATAACTTCCTTATTAAAGATGGTATTCTTTCAGAAACCATCAGCACAACGTACACGCTTGGTTCCAATTTGAATTTTATCATGATTGGCTTATTCGTTGTGGTTTGTCCCTTGCTATTTCTGTTGCTCATCCCGAAAGACAGCACAGGCAAGGAACTGAAAGACCTGAAGTTAAATGCCTCTGATGCTACAGAAGACCAAAGTATAAAGTCTGAAGCCGACTCCTACAAACTCCCCTATAAAAGCGTGTCTGACCAATTGAATAACGCTTGGTGGTTACAAGGTGCCGTAGCACTTTTGGGTGTCACCTATCTCGTGCATCACTTCATTATCTTAGAAAAAGGCCTGAATTTCAACGTGATGATTTTCCTGTTTCTCATTCTTGGCATGTTATTGCACAAAACGCCGTTACGCTATGCTCTAGCAATGAAACGTGCCAGTGGTAATATCTCGGGCGTGTTGTTTCAATATCCGTTTTATGCAGGGATTATGGGTATTATGACGGTTACCGGATTGGGCACCGATATTGGCCTGTACCTCGCCAATATCGCTACGGAGCAGTCTTATGCCTTTGTGTGTTACTTAACAGGTGGCGCGGTGAACTTTGCGATACCATCTGCGGGTGGGGAATTTGCTGTGATAGGCCCAAGCATTATTTCCATGGTGAATGATATTGGTGCAGGATTACCCGCTGAAGACCTCACCGCCATGACCGCTAGAGCCTCAATGGCTGTGGCCTATGGCGAAAGCTTAAGCAACTTATTACAACCTTTCTTTTTGCTGATTGTCTTCCCCGTCATGGGGGCAGGCCTAAAACTACAAGCCAGAGACGTGATTGGCTATCTATTTATTCCCTTTGTGATTCTGTTTGTGATACAGAGCCTGTTGGTGACGTTTGTGCCGTTATAGACAGGTTTTATTAGAAAAGACCTGTCAGGTTTTGAAAACCTGACAGGTCTGAATGTTTTTTTGATATCAATGGTTCTTATTCCATTGTTAGTTCTTCAGTAAGTAATTCTTGAACAAAACCTTCAAACTCCGTATTAAATTCCGTGAATTTTTCTCCAGTAGCAGGCCCGTTAAAACCTGTGAGTATATTTCTTAATTTTCCTGATTAATCAGAACAAACTGTCTTTATGTTTTATGTAACTTGCAGACGTAATAAACACAATTAAAGCGTCGCACTGCGCATAGTCCTTTCATTAAAAATTGTTGGTGCAGAATTCCACTAATTTCAAAAATACTATGAAAAAGAGACTATTGTTTTGCATGTCAATTATATTTTTTCCAATGTGTATTCATGCACAATATCATAATGTAAAGACTGATTCTATATACTCTGTACACCTTAAAGAATATAGACAGTTTCAGATAAATATTCCAAAAAAGTATGATAAAGCCGATAGCTTTGACGTCTTGTATGTACTAGATGGAGAATGGGGGACTTCACTTACCAAAACAGTATATGAATTTTTAGGATATGCTGAATTCATTCCAAAAAATATAGTCATTGTAAGTATTCCTAATTATTATAAAGATGGAGTCAATATGAGACGAAGGGATTTTACTCCTGTAAGAGTTAAAAATCAACCAGTTTCTAAAGGGGTAATTAATTTCAACAATTTCCTGAAAGATGAATTAATTCCATTAATTAATAAGGAGGTTTCAACGAATCCACGTAACAATATTCTGTATGGAAGTTCTTTAGGAGGTCTTTTTACAATTTATTCGTACCTTGAAGAGCCTACTCTTTTTAAATCTTATATTTCAATTGAACCTGTTTTAAGATTGGGTGATAATTATCTTAGCAAAGTTGCAGATTCAAAACTTGAGCAAAATACAGATACTAAAAATCGCCTTTGGATTAGTTCTAGAAATGGAAAGGATTTTGAAGATATGGGAGTTTCTAAATTTGAATCTATTTTAAAATCAAATCCCAGTAAAAACTTAGATTGGAACGTAAGTACGTATGAGAACAAAACGCATTTTTCTGTTATTTGGAAAGGACTTTATGATGGACTAAAATTTATCTATGACAAGTAAATTACTTGTACTATTAAACCATAGATAATGCAATTAAAACTCATGAATGTGGCTGTTAACTGTCCTTCATTTAAACAAAATTACTAATCACAATCAATTGAAATTGTTGTTTTCTATTATTTCTACTCCCTCAACAACTCCTCCACAAAGCCTTTAAACTCTGTCTTAAACTCCGTGAATTTTTCTCCTGTAGCAGGCCCGTTAAACCCAGTGTGTATCTTCCGTACGTTTCCTGATTTATCAATGAATATAGATGTTGGGTAAGACAATACATGATTCAGCATCGGTAATTTCCTTTGGGCCTCTGCCTTATCAGAGGTTCCGACTTGCGCCAAAAGAATGGGATATGGAATGCCAATACGCTCCTTTAAACGTTTGATACTATTAAAGGCCTTTTCATCGGTCTTTGCATATTCAAAGGCTAGGGCAATGATTTCAAAATCATCGTTTTTTATTGAGTTGTAATAGTCCGTGTAGTATTTGCTTTCGTCTAAACAGTTAGGACACCAGGTGCCCATAATCTGTACCACAACGACCTTGTTATTAAATTGCTCGTCGTCCAAGGACACCATGTTGCCCTCGGCATCTGGAAATGTAAATTCCAGCTTATCGTAGCCTTCCTTTAAAAAGGTGAGTTCGTTGGCGCTTGGTAATTCGTATTCGGCGTTGCGCTTGGCGACAAAAGGTTCTTTCCAATGATTCCCTGAATAGAACTGACCGCTCATGATGGAGTCCGTGGCATTGGCAGTAAACAAAAAAGCATGTGCGCCATCAAAGGTTGAGAGTTTTAACGCGTTGCCATCAACCACACCTTCGAGATAGCGGTAATCGCCCGTTGTGGTTCTAAAGGTCCCTGTGACTTTGGTGCCTTCCTGCTTAAAAATACCTTTGGCGATATACTCATCGCCTTCAACGCCTTCACTGAACACGGCTTCCCAAATTCCGGAGACATCCACGTCTGCTGATTTGGCTTCAAATCGGACGTTATTATGCAATTCCGCTGTAAAGGGTACAATACGGTCGAGGCTTTCTTTAATGAATTCGCCGGTAAGGGTTTTTCCATCGTAGGTTCCTGCGATATAACCTTCGAACACTGGGGCTTTAATGAAAATAGAATCGTTTCGATATTCGATTTCATCGACTTCAATTTCTTCTTCCGCATTAAAAATCGTTAAGGTTTCTGGCGAAGTCACTTCAAAAATAAAAGGTAATTCCTCATTATCTTGAACCTCCAACACCGCACGATAGGTACCGTTTTTCAGTTTTTGGATTTCCTTTTCGGATTGGCAAGATGCCAAGATTATAATTGTGCTGAGAAGCAAAAGCTTTTTCATGGGGTTTGATTTTAAAACAATGGTCGAAAATAATGACAATTACCTAACAAAAAAAGGACTATTGTTTAAATAGTCCTTGGTGTTGCATTATGTACTGTTGAAATGTAGTGTATAAATCTAAATCGCAATTGATGATTATAAAATTCGTTTCTTCGAGTGGATTTTTTGATTGCTCCCGAAATAATCGGTAGAAAAAAATCTGTATCGAGAAGTAGAATTTTTCAACTAAAACGTTCTCGATATAATTTTTCGTTCCTCAAAATCACTCGAACTGACGTCAGATAGTATTTTTCTCAAAACAATGCTAGAGATGACAGCATTGTAAGTTTACAAAAATCTTAATCTTCCGTCTTTTCCAATTTTTTCAAATTGCGTTCTTGCTCGTTAAGCAAACGTTCCTTTTCATTAAGATTCACTTTTAAAACGCCAACTTTTTCCAAGACGTTTTCAATGGCAGAACGGCGACGACGGACCTCCTCTTCCTCAACACGATTCTCGCGCTGGTCTTCTTCTAATCTACGATTGGCGTCTTCTGCCCGCTCTTCGGCGATTTCTATAAGGCTACGGCGACGTTGAATGATGTCGCGCTCTACTTCAATTTTATTACGGGCTTCGTAGGCACGTTGTTGCCCAAACTCACGCCCGGATAAACCACCTTTGTTACGTCCGTAGGCATTCCCTTTTCCGTTGTTTCCATTTACCTTGTTACGACGCTCTTCCAATATTTCAATCTCATCTTCCAAAATACGCTCACGTTGATTTCGCATCTGCTCGCGTTCATTTTTATAGTCGTCTTGCATCGCTTTCATACGCTCTTTCATTAAGCGCTTTTCTGCTGGCGAAGCATTTTTCATGTCCTCTTTCAGTGCGTCCATTTCAGCTTTTCGCTGATTGTCCAAAGCTTTGCTTTCCTTTATGACTTTCTCACGCTTTTCTTCAAGCTTGTTCAAGTCTTTTTCAACCTTTTGCCCATTTTCAGCCTTTTCTGGCTTATTGCCTTTGGCTTGTGTCGCTTTTTCGGTTTTGTCTTTGTTCTTATTGCTCTTTCCCTGCGCATTCACATTTTGGGTAAACGGCACAGCTCCTGCGATTAACAAGGCCGTAGCACAAAGCTTCATTCTGTTTACTAGTTTCATATTTTATTGATTTTCAAGTTCTTCGACTGCATCCTCTAAGGCTTCAGTGTTTTGTTCTACTTCTACTGAAATGCTATCGATTTGTACCTCCACAGCATTTATCTCTTCTACCGTTGCATCGACCTCATTGTCTTTTTTATCCACACAAGAGACGGTGAATACAAGACAAAGTCCAGCAACTACATTGATTAATTTTTTCATAATTAGTGATGTTTGAAGTAAATATAGTTTGAAAGACTTTGTCGCACTACCCCTAAACCTACGGATGCTAACGCTAAAGCCATTCCTCTAATTTCGTTGGGCTTTTTCGGTCAAAACAGGACTTCAAAACTCAAAAATTCATTAATTTTGGCGCTTCAATTGAATGATTTATGAAGATTTCTTACAACTGGTTAAAGCAGTTTATAAATATTGGTTGGGCACCTGAAAAAACGGGAGAATTACTGACGGACCTCGGTTTGGAGATTGAAGGCATAGAGACCTTTGAATCCGTTAAAGGTGGACTCGAAGGCGTTGTAGTCGGAAAGGTTTTGACCTGTGTACAACACCCCAATGCTGACCGATTAAAACTGACGACCGTTGATATTGGCCAGGACGAACCTGTGCAGATTGTCTGTGGTGCGCCGAATGTGGATGCTGGACAAAAAGTACCCGTAGCGACCATTGGGACAACACTCTACACACCCGAAGGCGAAGCTTGGACCATAAAAAAAGGAAAGATTAGAGGTGAAGCCAGCCATGGTATGATTTGCGCTGAAGACGAATTAGGTCTCGGAAAATCACACGACGGCATTATGATTCTCGATGACAAATTGAAAATCGGAGCACCAGCATCAGAAGTATTTAAGGTAGAACGTGATGCTGTTTTTGAAATCGGGTTAACCCCAAACCGTGCTGATGCCATGAGCCATTATGGTGTGGCGCGCGATTTAAAAGCAGGACTTTTACAACAAGATATTAATGTAGAATTGATTACGCCTTCCGTAAGTTCGTATCACGTGGACAGCCGAACCCTAAAGGTCGATGTTGATGTTATCGATAAAGAAAAAGCACCACGTTACTGCGGGGTGACGATTGTTAATTTAAAAGTGGAAGATTCGCCGAGCTGGTTACAAAACCGTTTAAAAGCTATTGGTTTGGCGCCTATCAACAACGTGGTAGATGCGACCAATTATGTGTTGCACGAATTAGGGCAACCGCTTCATGCGTTTGATGCCTCTAAAATTTCAGAAAATAAAATTGTCGTTAAAACCGTTGATGCCGGCACAAAATTTACAACCCTTGATGGTATTGAGCGCGAACTTCATGAAGACGACCTCATGATTTGTGATGCCGAAAAACCACTATGTATCGCTGGTGTTTTTGGTGGGGAAAACTCTGGAGTCACCGAACATACAACGAGCATCTTTTTAGAAAGCGCCTATTTTAATCCGGTAAGCATTCGCAAAACCGCTAAACGTCATGGACTTAACACGGATGCCTCATTCAGATTTGAACGTGGTATCGACCCGAATATCACAGAATACGCTTTAAAACGTGCAACACTCATGATTTGCGATATTGCTGGCGGTGAGATAGCGAGTGATGTTGTGGATATGTATCCGAATAAGATTGAAGATTTTCAAGTAAGACTAAGCTTCGACAATGCCAAAAAGTTAATTGGTGAAGAAATTCCACGCGAAACCATTAAAAGCATCTTGACCTCTTTAGACATCAAAGTGAATAACGTTACTGAAACTGGACTCGGATTAACGGTACCGGCTTATCGTAACGATGTGTTGCGCGAAGCTGATGTTATTGAAGAAATTCTAAGGGTTTACGGTTACAATAAAATCGGTACGACCGAAAAACTGAATGCCAGTATTGCCAATATGACCAAATTCGAAGATTTTAAAGTCCAGAATGTCATCGGCAATCAATTGGCGTCTCAAGGGTTTTTCGAGATTATGTCTAATTCCTTAACCACTCCGAATTACATAAGTTTAAGCGAGCAACTCAAGGAAGAGCATAATATTGAAATGCTCAA
The DNA here is from genome assembly GCF_042650215.1 of Winogradskyella maritima. Taxonomy (NCBI): domain Bacteria; kingdom Pseudomonadati; phylum Bacteroidota; class Flavobacteriia; order Flavobacteriales; family Flavobacteriaceae; genus Winogradskyella; species Winogradskyella maritima. The sequence continues at coordinate 60,246 of NZ_JBHSAT010000001.1, forward strand.
CCCACTCAGTAACGACCTTGGTGTAATGCGTCAGTCCTTGTTGTTTTCAGGATTGGAAGCGGTGGCCTATAATATCAATAGACGTCGTCAGGATTTGAAGTTATTCGAATTCGGGAAGACCTACCATCAATTCAATGGTACACGTGACGAGCAGAAACATCTCGCTGTTTTCGTTTCAGGTAAAAAGGTCGACGAACGTTGGAATGCACAACCACAAGACAGTGATTTCTTCTATTTAAAAGGAACGGTTGAAGCGGTTTTGGAACGTCTTGGTTTAAATAATCTGCGCTCAGCGCCTATTAAAACGGACGTATTGAGTGAGGGCGTTTCTTTATCCGTAGGCAAATTGAAAATGGTGGATTTCGGACTTGTGAAAAATTCGGTTTTGAAACATTTCGGGATTTCCCAGCCTGTACTCTATGCCGATTTTAATTGGGATAATGTGCTACAGTTGGCGCAACACAATTCCATATCGTTTAAGGACATTCCGAAGTACCCAGAGGTGCGTCGTGATTTTGCTTTACTGATTGATGATACCGTTAATTTTGAAGACATCCATACCATCGCCAGACAAACGGAAAAACAATTGCTGAAAAACATCAATCTTTTTGATGTGTATGAAGGCAAAAATCTTCCGGATGGCAAGAAAAGTTATGCGGTGAGTTTTACACTTCAAGATGAAAACAAAACCTTAACGGACAAGCAGATTGACAAGATTATGAAGAAGCTTCAGACTAATTTTGAAACTAAGCTTGGGGCGGAACTCAGGTAGTGTCTAGTATTTAGTAGGCAGTTTTTTTAGTCAGAAGTTGGCAGTCATATTTCTCGCTAAGTCGCGGAGGCGCAAAGGATGATTGAGTTATTAGGGGATTATGTTATTTAGGCTCTCTGTGAAACTTTGTGCTTCTTTGTGGAACTTTGTGGAATAAAACTCGCTTAGGCGCGAAGGCGCAAAAGAGTAATTGAGTTATTCAGGCGCTAACTTTGAATAGGTACTACGTGAATGTCTGTGAAAAAAAATTAGAGCTTACTGCTACAACGTTACACTTTACAATAAACGACTCAACAACAAACAACTTAACAACTACCGACTTCCAACTAACAACTTTCTTCCCTTCGGAAAGATGTCTGCCTTAGGCGGACAGACGGGAACAACTTCCAACTTAACACCAAACGACAAACAACAAACCGATACAGTCAAAACATTATCATTTTCTTAGCAATTCCCATTGGCATATTCGTTAATTTTAGCAGTCTAAAAAATCAACAAAAATGGCAAAAGTAACTTTGGGAGGAACTCCCGTAACTACAGTAGGCGAATTACCGAATGTCGGCGATTCAGCACCAGATTTTAAATTAACCGCATCTTCAGATATGTCCACCAAAAGTTTAAGTGACTTTGAAGGCCATCGCTTGGTGCTAAATATATTCCCGAGCGTCGATACAGGCGTTTGTGCACAATCCGTTAGAACTTTTAACGAAAAAGCAAGTGGATTAGATAATACCAAAGTATTATGTATCTCTAAAGATTTACCTTTTGCCATGGAGCGATTCTGTGCTTCCGAAGGATTGGAAAATGTAGTGAACCTTACCGACTACAAAGACGGCAACTTTGGAAAAGCCTACGGCGTCACCTTTAATGACGGAGCTTTTGAAAGTTTACTCTCTAGAGCAGTTGTTGTTGTGGATGCCAACGGAAAAGTGGTTCACACCGAGCAAGTACCAGAAACAGGCGAAGAGCCTAATTACGAAGACGCGCTTAACGCTTTGTCTTAATGGGCAGTAGTAAGGAGCCATTTATTATAAACCGTTTAAAAAGCGTGGGTTATGCCTTTAAAGGCATGCTTATTCTTGTAAAAACGGAGGCCAGTATTAAGATACAGTTGGTCATTGCCATTGCTGTGACCATTGCGGGTTTCTATTTCGACATCTCCAGAACCGAGTGGATGATTCAACTCGTTATGATTGGTATGGTGATGAGTATCGAAGGCGTCAACACGGCCTTGGAGTATATCGCAGACTTCATCCACCCAGAACATCATCCAAAAATAGGCCTTATCAAAGACGTGGCCGCTGGCGCGGTGTTCATTGCTTCTATAATTGCCTGTATTATTGCGGGGTTGATTTATGTTCCGAAGTTCTCTTAAATACCAAAACCATTAGGATAAACGTTTCTTATTTGTATTTTTGATTTACTGATGCCAAACGGTTTTACAGACCCGCATCATAACAACCACCGAACAATCGTATGGCTAAAAAAACAACCAAGAAAAAAACCACAAAAACCAGTGAAAAATTAAAGCGTCCGTCTTTAAAACTGTCTAGCCAACAAAAACTGATTTTTGGGAGTTTACTCATCATTCTTGGGGTGCTGTTGTTCATCTCCTTCCTTTCCTTCCTCTTTACAGGAAAGGCCGACCAAAGCATTTTATCCGAATTCCCATCGCGTGATGCCGAAGCCGAAAACTGGGCGCGACTTCTAGGCGCCAAAGTCAGCGACCTATTTATTACCCGTGGGTTTGGAATTCCGTCTTTTATATTTTCGGGCTTGTTGTTTTTATCTGGCGTATACGTCACACTAAACCTAAAAATGTCCCGACTCCGCAAACATTGGATTTGGGGTACACTCATCGTGATTTGGTTATCTATTTTCTTCGGATTTTTCACGCATAAGTACGATGTCCTGGGTGGAACAATTGGTTATGAAATGAATCAGTTTTTTCAGGATTACATCGGAAAAATTGGTACTGCCCTCCTACTCGTCTTTGGTTTAATCACCTATATGGCAATCAGATTTAAAGCTACAGGAGATACCTTTGTAAATGTCTTTAAACGTGCTAAGAAAGGCGTGACATCTGAATTCAAAACAGAAGCAACACCTGAAGAAGACACCATCGCCCCGATAGACAATAGTTTGTCCGAAGAAGCCGAAGCCATAAAATCAGCTTTCGAGATTCCTTTAGAAAATCTAGAACCAACCATAGCCAAACATTCGTCGAGAGATTCAAAACCTGAAATCAAGAAACCAACACCTAAACCCGTTCCTGAAGTTAAAATGGTTGTTGACGAGCCAAAGGTGGAAATGGAAGTGGAAACGGCAAAAGAGGAAAAGTCGGAAAGCGATAATCTTGCTGATAAGTTAGTTGAGGATTTCGGACAATTTGACCCAACGTTAGAATTGAGTAACTTTCAATTCCCGACTTTAGACTTGCTAAAAAAATACGATAACGAAGGCATCGCCATCAATCAGGAAGAGCTCGAAGAAAATAAAAACCGAATCGTTGAAACACTCAACAATTATAAAATCGGCATTCAGAGCATCAAAGCAACGATTGGACCAACCGTAACACTTTATGAAATTGTTCCTGATGCTGGTGTTCGGATTTCAAAAATCAAAAATTTAGAAGACGATATTGCTTTATCGCTTTCAGCTTTAGGTATTCGTATTATTGCACCAATACCAGGAAAAGGTACCATCGGTATTGAGGTCCCAAACAAAAATGCGACGATTGTTTCGATGCATTCGGCGATTGCCTCTCAGAAGTTTCAAAGCAGTAAAATGCAACTCCCGATTGCCCTTGGTAAAACCATTAGCAATGAAACACTTGTTGTGGATTTGGCAAAAATGCCTCACTTGTTGATGGCTGGCGCCACCGGACAAGGAAAATCGGTGGGACTGAATGCTGTACTGACGTCATTACTTTATAAGAAACATCCTGCGGAAGTCAAGTTTGTACTTGTTGACCCTAAGAAAGTAGAACTCACGCTTTTCAATAAAATAGAACGTCACTATTTAGCGAAACTTCCCGATAGCGAGGACGCCATCATTACGGATAACACCAAGGTTATTAATACACTGAATTCGCTCTGTATTGAAATGGACAATCGCTACGAATTGCTAAAAAACGCCTTTTGTAGAAACATTGCGGAATACAATAAAAAATTCAAGGCCAGAAAACTCAACCCGAATGATGGCCATCAGTTTTTGCCTTACATCGTTTTAGTGGTGGATGAGTTTGCAGATTTAATCATGACGGCTGGTAAAGAAGTAGAAACCCCAATTGCCCGACTCGCACAATTAGCACGTGCTATTGGTATCCATTTGATTATCGCTACGCAACGTCCGTCCGTTAATGTCATCACGGGAATCATAAAAGCAAATTTCCCTGCCAGAATTGCATTCCGTGTCACCTCAAAAATAGATTCCAGAACCATTTTAGATGGCTCTGGTGCCGACCAACTCATCGGTCGTGGTGACATGCTGTATACGCAAGGAAATGACATGATTAGGATTCAGTGTGCCTTTGTAGACACACCCGAAGTGGAGAAAATCACGGAATTTATCGGGGCGCAAAAGGCCTATCCAGATGCCTATTTATTACCAGAATATGTCGGCGAAGAAGGTGGCACAAATCTTGATATAGATATTGCAGACAGAGATAAGCTGTTTAGAGAAGCTGCAGAAATCATAGTCACCGCGCAACAAGGCTCAGCGTCTTTATTGCAACGTAAATTAAAATTAGGCTATAACCGAGCGGGACGCATCATCGATCAACTCGAAGCTGCAGGGATTGTAGGGCCATTTGAAGGTTCTAAAGCCCGACAAGTTTTAGTCCCCGATTTTGTAGCCCTCGATCAGCTTTTAGAAAATGAAACAAACAACGATTAATAGCATTTAAAAAATGAAACAGATAGTTTTTATTATCGCATTACTTTTTACAGGAGGCCTAATTGCTCAGAATGACGCCAAAGCAGAAGCTTTATTAAACGAGGTGAGCAAAAAAGCAAAGGCTTACAACAATATTCAGTTAGACTTTAAATACGAATTAAATAATCAGTCCGAAAACATCAACCAAGAAACAAAAGGCGATGTTACGATTAAGGGCGATAAATACGTTTTGAATATTTTGGGTATCACCCGCGTTTTCGACGGAAAAACCTTGTACACCATTAGTCCTGAGGACGAGGAAGTGACCATTTCTTCAGACAATACGGAAGATGAAAGTACCATCACGCCAAGTAAGATGTTATCCTTTTATGAAGATGGGTATGCCTATAAAATGGATATCGTTCAGACCGTAAAAGGACGAAAAATTCAGTTTGTAAAGTTGACGCCTATCGATGGTAATTCAGAAATAAAGCACATTCTTTTAGGTATTGATGCAACGACAAAACATATTTACAATTTAATTGAAGTGGGTAAAAATGGTACAAAGACGACTTTGACTGTTAATTCTTTTAAAACCAACGAACCTATTTCAGAAACCTTATTTACATTTGATGCCGATAAGTATCCGGATTACTACATCAATAAATTAGACTAGATTGAAAATACTTGATAGGTATATACTCAAAACCTACCTAAAAACTTTTCTGAGTGTATTTACTATACTCATGTTCATCTTTGTTCTCCAAACGATATGGTTATACATATCCGAACTGGCGGGCAAAGATTTGGACATTGCAGTAGTTGGTAAATTCCTTCTATACTTTGCGCCTAAAATGGTGCCTTTGGTCTTACCATTGACTATTCTATTGGCGTCTATCATGGTCTTCGGGAATTTTGCTGAAAACTATGAGTTTGCTGCCATGAAGTCCACAGGGATTTCCCTGCAACGCGCCATGAGAAGCTTAGCCATCTTTATTTTTGCCTTGGCGATTGGTGCTTTCTTTTTTGCCAATAATGTCATTCCATGGGCAGAATATGAATCCTACAACCTTAGGCGGAATATTGCTAAAGTAAAGCCGGCCATGGCTATTGCAGAAGGGCAATTTAACGACATTGGAAACATCAATATTAAAGTTGAAAACAAAACTGGTGATCGTGGTCAGTATTTGGATAACGTTATCATACATAAAAAGAAAAATTCCAGACCCGGAAATTACACGGTAATTGTCGCTGATAAAGGTGAGTTGATCAGTTCTGAAGATTCAAATATTCTTCAGTTAGAATTAACAGACGGCAACTATTATGATGAATTAATCACTAAAAACAATCGGGACTATGTCGCTAGGAAACCCCATGCGCAGAGTGCTTTTGAAAAATACATCATCAATGTAGATTTAGCCAATCTCAATAACGTAGACCTTGACGATAAAAGTAGTGACGGGCGTTACAATATGCTTAACATTTCGGAATTAAATTACACCATAGACAGTCTCTACCAAAGGCGTAAAGATGACTTTAATACTTTATCCAACACGCTTTATAATCGTTCTACTTATGAAACACTATCTGTAAATATAGAACCTAAAACGGATACTATATTTAATGGGGAAGTTTTGGATTTGTTCAATAATCAAGCTAAAATACAGGTGCTAAATCTCGCTATGAATACAGCCACAAGTACCACACAAATCTTAGAGACCAATAAAAAAACCTATGCAGAACGTGATGCTTGGCGGAATAGACATATCATTGCTTTGCACGACAAGTACGTTTTGGCTCTTGCCTGTATCATCTTGTTTTTTGTTGGCGCACCACTCGGTGCTTTAATTAAAAAAGGAGGTTTGGGCCTTCCCATGGTCATTGCGATAGTGCTCTTTTTAAGTTATCACTTTATTGGCATTTTTTCGAAAAACAGTGCGAAAGATGGAACCTTTAGTCCTGTTGTAGCCACTTGGTTGTCTACTGCAATCATGCTACCATTGAGCATCTACTTAACGTCTAGAGCCACAAAAGATCGTGGTCTCTTTGAAATGGATGTGATTTTGGTGCCACTGAAAAAACTCTTCAACTTTAAAAGCAAAAACGGCTCAGAGGATGTCAAGCGTATTCAATCCTATAGCTATTACAACAAACACAGTATTGAAGAATTGGTTGCGGTTGTAAAAGACCAGAATGAATTCCAAATCGATAAAAAGCCGAAGCAAATTGCTATTCAGCATTTGATGGATCGTGGTCTTTCACTCAGTGACATGAGAGAGAAAGGACTAGATGTCCCGACGAATCTCCAAACGGCTAAAGTTGATCTTAAAGACTATATCGATTATTCCACAACCAGCCTTGTGACCTACAGTATTGGTGCTGTTCTCTTGATTCTTCATTTTGTTTTTAGAAATAACAAATTACCAGAATTGGCTATCACAGTTAGGGATTTAAGTATTATTTCATTTGTGATTTTCCTTATTTATGTGATTGTATCATTCATCTTTTATAGAAAATTCTATGCTAGTTTAAGCGGGAAACGCAAAATGAAAAATCCACTTGTAGTACTCCTAACGCTTCCACTCTATCCGTTTGAATACTTTTTATACAAGAGTAAAATGAAGCACGACTTCCATTTGAATACCCTCGAAAAGATAAATTAGACCTATCTTTGCGACAAAATTTTACTGATGTTGGTAGAACCCTTAAAAAAGGACATTGTGCTGAATACAATTGAAGAAGCGATTGAAGATATTCGCTTAGGCAAAGTTATTATTGTTGTTGACGATGAAAATCGTGAAAACGAAGGCGACTTTTTAGCCGCTGCGGAAACTGTAACTCCTGAAACCATCAATTTTATGGCTATGCACGGTCGCGGGCTAATTTGTGCACCGCTAACCGAAGAGCGTTGCAAGGATTTAGATCTCAACATGATGGTTCGCAATAATACTGACCCGATGGAAACAGCATTCACCGTTTCTGTAGATTTACGAGGTAACGGTGTTACCACAGGCATTTCCGCTTCAGACCGAGCAAAAACGGTCAATGCACTTATTGATCCTGAAACACGAGCGCACGATTTAGCGCGTCCTGGCCATATTTTTCCTTTGGTGGCTAAAGAAGGTGGTGTTTTAAGACGAACCGGACATACAGAAGCGGCGATTGATTTTGCACGTTTGGCTGGTTTTCAACCTGCTGGTGTTATTGTGGAAATCATGAACGAAGATGGCACCATGGCACGACTACCACAGCTTATGAAAGTGGCTGAGAAATTCGATTTAAAAATCGTCTCTATCGAAGATTTGGTGGCTTATCGTATGGAGCATGATTCGCTTATCGTAAAAAAGGAAGATTTTAATATTGAAACACGCTTTGGACAATTCAGGCTCAGAGCGTATGAGCAAACGACCAATAATCAGATTCATATCGCTTTGACTAAGGGCAGTTGGACCTCTGGTGATGCCGTGCTAACGAGAGTTAATTCAACCTTAGTCAATAACGACATCTTAGGCACATTGACCAACAATGCCGATCAGAAGCTTGATGATATGTTTAATGTCATTAATGATGCTGGAAAAGGTGCTATTCTATTTATCAATCAACAAAATCAATCGACGAACTTGTTGAGTCGCTTATCACGATTGAAAGAATCACAAGTGCAAGGTGAAATAACCAAAGCGCCTCGTATTGCTATGGACAATCGGGATTTTGGTATTGGCGCTCAGATTCTTCATGATCTTAACATCACAAAATTGCGTTTAATCAGTAATAGCGAACAAACCAAACGGGTTGGTATTATAGGTTACGGCTTAGAGATCACCGAGTATATCAATTACTAAACAGCACTGTTAATAATCTTCGCCATCAATTGTGCTCGCTGACGGACCTCGTCTTCCGTCCATGATAATTTGATGAGGCAGGAGATATTTCTAGCGATATAACTATCGGACTGTGGGAAGGTTTTCGAACCTAAATAGTTTAAGCCATTTCTGACCTCTTCAGATAATGGAAATAAGGACTTCATATCTTTAAGATGTTCCCATTTACGGACGTAGTGCCAATTATTATCATAATAATGAAAACAGGCATCCACACCTTGCGCTTTAAATTCTGAAGATACCTCACGTGCTATTTCTAAGTCTGGCAAAAAGAAATTGAGGAAGGCACAGCTTTCTACACCACCTTCGGGCACACGCCTAAATTCAACCGCGTCTATTTTTGACAATTCATCTCTAATGATATCAAAATTTCGCTTCTGAAGATTCAAAAATTCAGGCAAACGTTTCACTTGGGCCAATCCCACGGCAGCGTGCAATTCAGAAATCCTAAAATTATATCCTAAAAACGGATGAGTTTCCGCACCGCGATCGCTTCCTACATGATCATGACCATGGTCAGAATAATGGTCTGCATTGGTATAATAATCTGGATTATTCGTTATTACTGCACCGCCTTCACCACAGGTCATGGTTTTTACAAAATCAAACGAAAAACAACCTAAATCGCCAATACTTCCCAGCTGTTGTCCATTGTACGTTCCGCCGATAGCTTGGCAGGCGTCTTCCACCAAATGCAGATCATGTGTTTTACAAATGCTTTTTAAGGCGTTCATGTCAGCCATACTACCACACATCTGAACGACCATAATGGCTTTGGTCTTATCTGAAATGGCACGCTCAACGGCGTCTGGATCGAGTCCAAGTGTGTCATCAATATCCACCAAGACTGGAATGGCACCCAACATTAAAATCGCTTCAAAGCTCGCCACAAACGTAAAGGTTGGCATAATCACCTCATCACCTGCGCCAACACCTGCGGCAGCCAACGCTACTGATACCGCTGCTGTTCCGCTAGATACCAATTGCACATGCTTTACACCAAGAAAAGTTTCAAGTTCGCTTTCAAGCGCTTTGGCCTTCCAATGACCCTTGCGCATACCGTCAAAACCGTAGCGCATTAGGACTCCATTGTCTAAAACATCATGTACTTCATTGCGTTCTGCGTCGCCAAATAATTCAAATCCAGGCATAGTTTAGCTTAGTGAGATTGTAGTTTAGTCAAAAATTCGTTAATGGCTACTTCCGAAATTTCAGAAAGGGAAATTCCCGTTCTATTCCCCAAGGCATCAGCCAAAACCACCATCGGGTATTTGTCTTGATTGTTGAAGTTTTTTTTCAATCTGGCTTCGTAGATATCTTCGTTAGCTTTGTTTTTTCGTTCCTTAGAAACCTTCAGGTTAAGTATAACGTAATTTGAAGCCATACTCTTGAAGGTCGAAGAACTCCAAAATTGACGATATAAAACTTTTTCGTCAGACTTAGAATCGTTGTCCGTAAAGTACACCAGAATCATTTTATTCTGTGCTTGTGCTTCAGCCTTTGCTGTATTAAATGCACTTTGCCATTTACTCGATTGAGCAGACACGTTTGTACTTAGAAAAAAGATAAGAATTAAAAGACCCGAAAGACGTTTCATAGATGCAATGTTAAGATGAACAAATATACTGTTTTGAACGTGTAAATAAGTGCTATATTATAATTCGATAACCGTTTCAGTCACTGATTTTCGAACTTTCTTAAACCCCGAAAACATGTCGTCGGAAGCTCTATAGCCCACTGGAAGCAACAACACGGAACTTAGATGCTTTTCTTTCAAACCTAAAGCCTCATCAAACGCTTTGGGGTTAAATCCTTCCATTGGACAGCTATCTATTTTCTCAACGGCACAGACCGTCATAAGATTTCCCAATGCGATATAGGCCTGGTTCTTGGTCCAAGCCTCTTTATCAGCGTCGCTCATATTTTCAATGGTTGCCGTCATTTGAACTTTAAAAGGATCCAAGATATCGTCTGGCGTTTTTCGTATGGTTTTAATAGCTTCAAAATGATGGTCCACATCTTCCGCATCTACTTTCGTATCAATACATAATACCAGTAAATGCGAGGCATCCGCTACCTGACGTTGCCCAAAAGCATGCGCCACCAATGCCTTCCGTTTTTCATTACTCTCAATAACAATCAGTCGTAAGGTTTGTAAACCGTAGGACAAGGCCGTAAGATTAAAAGCCTCCTTTAAAATGCCCATTTTTTCATCGCTGAGCTTTTTAGTAGCATCAAATTTTTTAGTAGCGTATCGCCATTTTAGGCTAGAAATAATATCCATAAACCATTTTTTACAAAAATAAGAAGCCTAGTCGTGCCGTCCTATTTATTGTTTAAAGATGTCTTATTTTTAAGGCATGAATACAGCAGAAAACAACTATTGGACCCAGCGTTACGAAGACGAAAGGACCGGTTGGGATATCGGCTATCCTTCCACGCCAATTGTAGAGTACATCGATCAACTTGACGACAAATCGCTCAAAATCCTAATTCCTGGCGCCGGGAACGCCTACGAGGCCGAATATATTTACAACGCAGGATTTAAAAACGTCTTTGTCTTAGATATATCAGAGTTTCCCTTAAATGCATTTGCAGAACGCAATCCCAATTTTCCTAAAAAGCAACTCATCCATGGTGATTTTTTCACACATACGGAAACCTACGACCTCATCATTGAGCAAACCTTTTTCTGTTCGTTCGTTCCGACAGACGCTAATAGGAATGCTTATGCTAAGCAAATGCATCGTTTATTAAAATCAAACGGGAAACTAATTGGACTTTGGTTTGATTTTCCTTTGACTGGGGACATTGAGAAACGTCCTTTTGGTGGGGATAAGGATTTGTACCTCTCGTATTTAGAAAAGTATTTTAAGGTAAAGGTTTTTGAACGGAGTTATAATTCTATTTCAGAACGTATGGGGAAGGAATTGTTTGGGGTGTTTGAGAGGAAATAAAAAAGAGCGCAAAATAAATTGCGCTCTCTTTCAATCTAACTAAAAATTAAAATTATCTCATCACTGAAATCTTATAACTCTGTGTCATTTCTTCAGAAGAAACAACCAAGATATATAATCCATTAGAGATCGATTCACTTACTGTATAATCTAAGGTTTGCACACTGTTACTAGTATTATAATCTCTAGTAAAACTATCAATTAGTTTTCCTGACAAGTCATATATACTTCCTTTGATTTCTTGACTATTACTTAGTTTTACTCTAACGTGTAATACATTAGATACAGGATTTGGATAGGGTAAAATAATACTGTTTTCAACAATTATGTCATCATTACTCAATGTCGCCGGTATAGTAATAGTAAGTTGTACGGCATCTGCTGCATTTGTTGTAGGTCTAATTTGAAACGTCTGCTCTTCTTCTTCAGGTAAGCCAGAAATACTAAAGCTATATGCCTCCCACTGATCCATATTAACTCTATTAACAATCCCAACTTGGACATAAGTGCCCGTTGTTTCATTAAATTGCTCAATAATAAATTGATCATAACCATAACCATTCCAATAGAGTACGACATCGTTTGTAGTCATAGGTATGATGGCTATAGATTCATTAATTAAAGCGTCAAAGCTGAAATTATAGCCACCAGTATAATTGTCTGTAGTCACTTTGGTGAATGACTCAGATACTGCAAAACGACCAGTTGCTCCTGCTGTAGCCGCCGCTGCCGCAACGCCATAACCAGCCTCAGCCTCCGACTCGGCTTCGGCCTCAACTTCTCCTAAAGTACCAAACTGCGGCACTGAAGTTTCATTATTACTTGATGAAGTCTCACTGCTATTTTGAGGATTTACAAATCCATTAAGAATCACAGGGTTCGCAACATTTGCCGGGTCTGTATCAATACTAACAGTAGCGGTTGCAAAATCAATACCTTCAGCTTCCATCTCCATTTCATTATCCTCACCCGGTGTATTTGGAACACCAGCTACTGCAACTGCAACTGATACACCACGTAATTCATCGTCACTGGCGGTAGCTGTTGCACTAACTGTACCTGCCTCACCTTCTAGAGGCATAGTAATTGATACAGTAACGACTTTACCAGCGCCAGCTGCACCAGCTGCTGCATGTAAATGTGAATCAAAAGCAGTTTTGACTTGGATACCATCGTACCCACCTGCTGCTGCACTAACTGCAACTGCAGAAGAATTAAATCCAACCTCAGCTTCCACTTCTGTTTCGGTTTCAGCTTCATATTCGTAGCTTGAAAAATCTATTCCGTAGTCTGGATAAGTTAATCCAGTTGCAGGTGTGGTTGTTTTATCGTGCGAATTGTTATTTACAGGCTGATCAAAAACACCTGTTGATGTAGAGGAAGATGATGCGGCCATTGCTTCAAATGGCAGAACTCCGTTTTTACCTTGAGTGGCATTGGTTCCAGCAGCGGCGGCAGCCGAATTAAATCCTACCTCAGCTTCTGCTTCTGCCTCAACTTCAGATTCGATATTATTCAATGATAAGTCTTGAGCAAAAGCTACTCTAGCATCATTTGCTACAGCAACATCATCCCAACTCCTAATACGTTCTTCAAAAAAGTCGTAATGCTTAGGATCACTCGACACAGAATTATTAGAACTATTATCTGAAGTTCTCGTCATGGTATCGACATCTGAAATCTCTAATGTACCTTGAGCCAAAGCATCACCTAATCCTAGAGCATTACTCGTAGTATTTATAGATGGTGTACCTTCTGCGTTAGCTTCTGCTTCAGCCTCTGCTTCAGCCCCAGCACCAGGTAAAGCATCAGTTAAACTTGGGTTTCTTGATTCTTGCTCAAACATCTGTCCGTTATCTAAAACAGATACACCGTTGTCGGCTTCTGTAGATGTTGAAACGGATGTAGATGATGCAGACTCAGCACTTGAGGTTTGTCCATTGGCACCAGTACTTCCTGCTGTAGCAACTCCCGCAACGGCAGCTCCATTTTCAGCTTCTGCTTCAGCCTCAACTTCTGATTCTGCTTCTGTTTCAAAACTTGTAAATCCTTTACCATTAACAGCTGTTGGTACATCTGCTAAAGACGTTGCGTCTCTTAAAGCGGTTTCTCCTGTACTTCTCAACTGAATTGCAGAGCCATTATTACGGGAAGAATTCCGCGTTGTTGTAATATTTTCGTTACCACTACCCGTATTTTCAGCAAAATTTCTTGCTGGTTCTGGAATTCTGAATATCTGTGGCTCAATATCGTTGACTACAGAGGACGACGCTGACGTATTTACTCTAACATCACTAGATACAACTCCGAAATCTCCTGTTACCATTGTTGCTACTCCAGCTGACGCAGCAGCACCACCAGCACCTGTTTCTGCTTCAGCCTCTACCTCTGCTTCCACTTCAACTTCAGTTTCTGTATCTGTTTCAATTTGTGAAACAGGTACATCCGTTTCTGTTGCATAAACCACACCAAAAGGGATATCCCTTAATGTTGAAGCGCCGTTATCAGATTTTGTATCTGAAGAATTGCTTTCTGGTTTTGTTTCATTAAATGCTAATCTATTAACACTTGAGCTAGATCCTCCATCAATCGTTTGACTTGGGCCTGTGTTTTCCGGATAATCAATATTGACTTGAGATAAACTCACCCCTGTAGATGTTCTCGCTAATACAGATGTTACTGTATTTGCAGGATAATAATAAGTGTCTGATCCCCCACCTTGTATAGTGTAAGTTGATGCTCCCACACCAGCAGCACCAGCAGCAGTACCACCAACAGCAACAGCGGCACCGTTTTCTACTTCTACTTCAACTTCAGATTCTACTTCTACCTCAGCTTCTGCCAAAAAAATATCTGCTCTTCTATTTCTAGAATTTCGATTCTCTGCAATCGGGATATAATTATTGAAGGATGGGAATCTAGAAAACTCTCCTTGTGTAGAACGTCCTGCAGATGCAGCAGGTACTGTTGTCCCTCTAGACATACCTCCGGAAAGGAAGATTTTAGCCAGTGCATTCGGAAAATTGGCGCCAACACCTGCAGCCAATGAGACTGATCCGGCAACTTGTCCTGGTGTAGCTTCAGCCTCCACCTCGGACTCGACCTCAACTTCTGTGTCAAGGACGACTGTTTGAGCACACAATGCGTTTATTGCGATAAACGACATCATTAGTGCAATAATGTAACTTTTTTTCATGATTTCTTTTTTAATTTAGGTTGTTATAACAAAAATAAAACTAAGCAGGATATGTAGGTGTGCCCAAATGAAGAATATCTTTGCTTTTATAAGAATTAATAGTGTGTTTGTGGTTTATTATTCAGCATGGACTATTAATATAAATAAATAAATTTGGGTTCTTTTTTTTTATGTCATAAAAGATAATATATTTGCACCCGCATTGGAGCAAATAGTTCTACGAGACACTCAAGGAGAAATGGCAGAGCGGTCGAATGCACTGGTCTTGAAAACCAGCGAGGGTCACACCTCCGGGGGTTCGAATCCCTCTTTCTCCGCACATCTAAAGCGAAAAACCACCGAGTTAAACTTGTGTGGTTTTTTTTCTTTGTAACTAATCCTATGGAGGAAGGGCACCCTATAATTTACAATCGATTTCGATTAAATATATATAAATCGTAAATTTTTTTATAAACCTTCTTATTATAAAATGGGAAAAAATAAGGGATTTAATTATTATTATCCAAAAGCCTTAGGACTCGCTTTCTATCATTTTCATTTTTCTCATATTTTTCAACATCCTCTTTAATTAGTTCAATTTCATCTTTCACAGCATCTAAATAGTGGGTGTTTATTTTTGAATCAGCTATTAAGAAATTCAGAGTATTCAACAATTCTTCAGTGACATGCGAATCACTTTTTGAATAGTTTCTTATGGGCTGAACTATTAATCTCATAAGTTCCTTTGCACCAACATTACGCTGAATCAGATTTCCATTATAGTCATTGGTGTCTACATATGTCATCTCTGGCAGACGTAGTGATAATCTTAATAATCTTCCAATCTTGTGCATAACATCAGTTGCGGTTCCGGGATCATTTTTTGCCGATGAAATGGCCTTGACAACTACCTCCATCAATTTTATAAGTCCATTAGTAATGCTTTGACCTTTGTACCGATCTTCGGTTATAATTATAGCCCTTATCAAATTTTCTCTCATATCTTCGTTTAAAGAGCCATCAACTTTGAGAATTACTTCTCCTTCCCAAACATGCTTATATTCATATGGTAAGACGTGAATATCCGCATCGAAATGCGGAAAATTCTTAGGGTCTATAAGCTCTGTGTCAAAACATTTAAAATAACCCGTTTTACTACTATAAACGGTCGACCAGCCATCATAATCCGTGGTACTTTCATAGGGCTTTAAAGATAGCTGATGGTCTAAAAGCGACTCTGTCTTAAAAAAAACATCCTTTACTATGATATCTATTCTAATAACGCTCGAAATATTCTGAATGTAAATTACAAATAATATAATGCAAAGTAAACCCAGAATCGAAGCAACCATGACTGAAATACCTCTTTCAGAAGTATTTGAATCTCCAGAACCTAATGCAATTAAAACTAGTATGCAGTGGATTAAAGTTCCTCCATATATGCCTAAAATAATTTGTCTTTTAGTATCTGATATCAATTGTGGCAGAAGACGTGGTGAGTAATTGGTTGACGCCTGACTTAAAACGATCATCACCATTGAAAAGCTAAATACCATGAGAGACAGTATGCTAGCAATAAGAGTTGAAAGAATATCTCTGGACGTATCGACATCCTCCAAATAGAGAAAACTTAAATAATCTTTAAAGAATTGTGTTGATAAGCTGGTCTCATAACTTAGTAATAATACCGAGCTTAAGAAGAAAAAAAAGATTATCAGTACAGGATAAAAAACTAAACTGTTTAGGATTTTGAGATATAAAGTTTTAAACTGTTTTTTTAATTTTCTCATATGCAAATCATTAGAGAATTAATTTGGTGTTTATACGCATAAATTAGCTCTAAATTTAAATTGAATATCTGACTTAAGACAGTTAATGATTGACAATTTACGATAAATTTCAAATGAGTGAAATCGAAAAGTAGTCATAGTTTAGACCATATTTAATTAGAATCGAAACCCAGCCGTGAAAATAATACGGTCATCCTCACTACTTGTATAGTATCCAATATTCAATGTCAGCGCCTGAAACCCATTAACATAAAAGGAACCACCATAACTGCTGTGCCATTGGTCGGAGTTATCATTATCCGTCCACACACGACCTAAATCATAACCGCCCGTAACCCCTAATCGTAAGGGCACAAAGCCTGTGCGGACTTCGGCGAGACACAATCGTAAATCCGTTGTTTGAAAGAACGAAGATTTTCCTAAAAAACGGTCATTTCTAAAACCTCTTAAACTGTTGTTCCCACCTACTGTGACCGCATGGTAAAATTCATAATCATCGCCAAATCTAAAATCGGCCTGAACTTTTGTGGCTATGGTCGCCAGTCCACTATCATGGATTGGATAAATAAATGATGCTGTTGGCGTCACATAACCAAATTTATTCCCAAAATCACTATCTGTATTTTGTTTATATCCCGCTACAACACCCAATTCAATACCGCGTCTTGGTATAGCCAATAAGCTTTCCTTATTATTAAAATTAATGCCCACTTCCCCACCGACATAAATTTGTCGTTCAAACACATCATCATTGGCATCAAAAAATTGCTCTGCAAAGCCGTTGTCATCATCTTGCACATCATGCGCTTCAATACGTCCTGCGATATGGGCATCGACATTGCCATCAGTTTTATAAATTAATGACGGTTGCACGTGCCATTGACTAATCTTAACACGATTAAAATCTAAATCATCCGTATCCCCATCATATTGTGTGTCGTTACCAATCCCGAAAAAGTTAACAGCAAAATTGGCACTCGTTACTCTGGCATCCAATCCTAAATTCCAATTGTAAAATACGTGGGCAAATTCGCCATAATAGGTAAACTCAGTTCCTTGTGTTGCTCCATAGTAAAAAAATCCTAAGTTATGTTGCGATGAAAACGGATTACGCAATAAATCGTATCTCGTATACGTATTTTTTATCCCAAAATTTAATCCGGCATCTGGGTCAAAACCAACTGCCGGAAGACTAACATTCTCCGTATACTTTCGCTTTTGCGGGTCGTAATTATTGATGTCGTAAGAATCTGTTAGCATCTTACTGACGGGATTCTTGAAAGTGTTTTTCTTCGATTTATAATCGTACACTTTTACTGCCCTATTGTTCTCAATATCGTAAATATCATTTTCCTCGCCACCAAAAATCTTTAATTTAATGTAGTCATCACCTTCTCCCCTTACTGTGATTTCATCATCGCCGTCTAGCGCATAAATCCAGATTTCTTTGGTTTCGGATTTGTCATAAGTATTTTCAAAATGAGGCTTATCCTTATGGGTCATGCTAACTTTGGTTTTCCCGTTAGGAAGACGTTCTATATTAATAATATTGTCTTTCGTTGTAGCGACAATCACTTCGTGCTCTTTAAAGAATTCGTAATAATCCATAGCAATCTGCATCATGTTGGAGCGCCTTTGCTTCATCAGTTCTTTGATGCGTTCGGTAGTATCGTCCTTGGTATCTGCTAAGAGGTTTGCAAATGCCGAATCAATGACATCGTCGGTTAAATTATTCTGAAGGTATTCCACCTGCGTTTTCCAGTCATTCCAACTCGCACGGTTGATAAAGGTTTTATCCAAGTAGAAAACAGCATTGTTGAACGTTTTTATGTTGTCAATCTCTTGCGAATAGCTCTGCATGTTTCTGGCCAAGGGCGACACGGCTTTTAAAATTGCAGGGAACACACCATCATAGATTGGGAAGGCTTGGTCGCGGTCTCGCGGGATTGGTTTATACAATTCCGTACCGTCTTCTTGCTTGTGCAAGGCCCAACGCCATTGGTCTTCGTGGCGGTCCCAATCACCAATCAACATATCAAATAAACGCGCACGCAGGTACAAATCTTCATCTATGCGGGCATCCTTGTCTTCCTGTAATTCCAACAACATATCTTTGGTACTGATGATATCATCTGCCTTTCCGAAAGTTTCAAAATCCTTGTTTTCATCACCGACATGCTCTTCAATCATATACAGTTTGTCACCATAATTCTCGTTAAATCGTCCCAAACGCTTCTGCTTTGGCAAGTACACAATCTTTGGATTGGCATGTGGGATATCAATCGCATTCAGCAACTCGTTTACAGCAAACTGAGCGTAAGGATGTGACGTTGTATAGTAATCTTGGATGATAGATTCCGCCACCGTATTGTCCATATATTCTAAAACGTAGTGGTCTTTTATCTTCGACTGAATAAAGCGCACACCGCTCTTACGAAGTTCCCGAACGGTGTATTCATTTTCGTTATCATCAATTAAACGTAAGCTTCGGGATTGGTTACCACCGCCTTCGGTTATGGCACGGACGTTATTCTGAAGGCTATCCAAAAACAGAACCGGTGCAGTAATTTTTCTTCCGTAGATATCGCGGTAATGGTCGCCCCAAAACCATTTATAAAAGCCCGATTTATCAACTTCTTCATTCGTATAAATAGAAGATTCATAGGTCGACCCAAAATCTGAATTCTCATGGTACGGAAAGTCTTTCGGTCCTGCTATTTTAGATTTTATTTCGGTTGAAAAGACTTCGGAAGGCTGTCCGCTTTCTACCGAAAACAACTGTACATCAGAGCTTCCGTCCCTATATAAGGTTAACTTAGCGAAACCTTTATCATTCGACGCAAATTCACCTTTTCCTATTTCAGATTTTACAGATTCAGTTGCTCCACTAGCTCCAGCTATAATCTGAGGAATGCCGTCATCGGTCAAAAATTGTAGATTTCTATCGGCGCCAGATACAAAAATGACATCATTAAATTGGCTGGCGTAACTTTCTAAACGGCCTACCAAATATTTCATGTCCTTATGATAGTAGGCTTGCTTGGACAAACCACCCAATCTACCAATAAGACCTTGACGCGTTTCAGTCAAAATAGGGTGATACAAAGCCACCACAATGGTTTTGTTTTGTTCGTCCTTTAGTTCATCCTTAAACTCCAAGAAAAATTGCTCGCGGGTTTTTATTTCACACTTATTATTGATGTACGGATGCTCATCCCAATCCTCTAAATACCACTGTGTGTCTACCATCACCAACTCTACTTCATCGCTAAGGGTTTCACGCTCAATGGGGCAACCATCGTTTGGCCAAAATTTCCCCTTGCTGTTGTCTTGCAGAAAAGATTCCAAATCGTCCAAAGCATCGTGCCCAGATTTATTCCATTCGTTTTTCCCTGGAATGTAAATCACCTGACCGTTAAAATCCTCTAACGGTTTCATGATGTTATTTTCCAGAAAATCTTCTTCGGTTTTTCGGTCTTTCTTGGATTTTGGATAGCCTTTGGCTCGTGTTGTGTTACCCAAGGCTACAAAAGTGGCTTCCTTATCTTTTTTTGAAGCGTCGATAATGACCTTCAAAATAAGGTCTGATGAAGAACTCTTTTCAAGACCTAAATTAGACGTGAAGTATATGGTTTGGGATACATCTTTGGATGTGTCCTGTGCCTTAAGTTCTTCAAAATTTAAAACAAAAAAAGCAAGAAATAAAATTATAATTCTGCTGGTGTGTGTGGATAATCTCATTAGAGTGTATTGATTTTCTTCAAATGTCATTCAATAAAGATAGTTATAAGTGCTGATTCAATACTAATGTTAAAGCATTTGCCAAAGGTCTCATAATATCTTTGGCAGTTTTTACGGCGCATTGTATTTTCGGCACAATAAATGTTCGTATAGACGTTATAAGCAAAACTACAATCACATGCAACGACTCCTATTAGTACTTTTTTGTTTAGCAACCTTTCACGGTTATGCACAAAATAAAGCCATTGGCTCAAACGAAAAGTTGGTTTTTACCGCTTCTTATAATATGTCTGGCCTTATGACGGACATTGCCCAAGTTAAAATGGAAACTTCTGAAGTGAAGACTTCCAAAGCCACATTGTTACGTTTAAAGTGCTCGGCCGCTACCTTCAGCAAATGGGACAGTTTCTTTAAGATTAGGGATTTATATGAAAGCTATGTGAGTCCAAAATACTTGACGCCTTACCTCTATAAAAGAGATATTGACGAGGGTGGTTACTATAAATTTATGCAGTATAAATTCAACAGAAAGAATAACTCGGTTGAAAGCTTAAAGCGCAAAAAAAATGGTAAAGGCGAATTTTGGGAAGAGAAAAAACAATTACCTGTAAGTAGCGCTACGCGCGATTTGGTCTCAACCTTATACCATATTAGAAATTTGGATATCGATAAGGCAAGTGCCGGCGATTCGTCGTCATTCAAGGTGATTTTTGACAATGAAGTAAAAACCGTCAATGTGAGAATGGTTGGTAAGGAAACTATTTCTACAGCTATAGGAAGTAAATCTTGCTACAAATTGGCCATTTCGGTTTCTGGTTCGGACGTTTTAAAGGGAAGCAACAACAACTTGATTTGGCTAACTGCTGATGCGAATAAGATTCCGGTGTATGCAAAATTCAAGATTCCTGTAGGGAATGGTGAATTAAAGATTACATCAGCTTCAGGATTAAAAAACTAAAGACATGAAACGACTACTCATCATTCTAGGATTTATTTCGGCCATTTTTGCTGTGATTCTAGCAGTAACACCGTTGAATAAGTTAGCTGTTTTTCCAGTCATCTTAGCATTTTTGTGCGGATTGGGATTACTTTGGCTTTCAAAAAAGAAAGGGTTTAAGTCTAAATCCATTCAGTATATTTTTCTACTTTCCATAATTGCCATTTCCGTGACCATCTATAAAGGTGTGTTTACAGAAACTGTGGTTGGCGATGTAGAAGAATTGGAACAACGCGATGAAGAATCCGTTGAAGATTCCAAAGACCTTTTGGAAGATTTAGACATTGAGGACATAGAAATTGACGATAGCGATTTTTAATCCTGAATTGATTTTACCGACCATGTAAGCATTTTCGTTATTTTTACGGCTTTAATTTTGAAGTCATGAAATTTCTTGTTCTATCCGTATTAACCCTTGTTGGCTCGTGTGCAACGATGCGCCACAGCGAAAAGGTGGAACAGCTTGAAAATTCCATAATCTATGAAGATAAAGAGGCTATTGAGCGTTTTAAGTCCGAAATAGATATCGAAGACCTAAAAATGCATCTTGAAGAAATCGCTTCAGAAAAGTATCAGGGCCGTATGACGGGCGAACCGGGACACAATGCGGTTTGTGAATACATCCGAAGTTATTATGATAGTTTGAATGTGAAAGCGCCTAACCTTCTACCAGATTATTACCAGAAAATTCCAAAAGCCGACTTACCTGATAATATCAACGATTCCCAAAACATCATTGCCTACATTGAAGGGAGCCTATATCCTGATGAGTATGTATTCATCACGGCACATTCCGACCATGAAGGTGTCATAGATGGCGAAATTTATAACGGTGCTGACGATAACGGTTCCGGAACTTCCGCTGTATTAGAAATGGCAGAAGCTTTTAAAAAAGCCACTGATGAAGGCTATGCGCCAAAACGAAGCATTGTCTTTTTACATGTTACTGCTGAGGAAATCGGGCTTTATGGGTCGAGATATTACGCCAATAATCCCGTATTTCCATTAGAAAACACGGTGGCGGCGTTAAACACGGATATGATTGGTCGTGTAGATCCAAGACATAAAAACAACCCTAATTATGTCTATGTTATTGGTGCCGACCGTATAAGTACGGAGCTTGATTTCATCACGAAAAAAGCCAATGAGGAATTTGTGAATCTCGACTTAGACTATACCTACAATGACCCTAACGACGTCAATCGCTACTACAGTCGAAGCGACCATTATAATTTTGCGCTAAAAGGTATTCCTGTTGTATTTTTCTTTAATGGTGAGCATGAAGATTATACCAAGCCAACGGATACTGCCGATAAAATCAACTTTGGCTTATTGAAAAAAAGAGCTGATCTCATCTTTGTAACGGCTTGGTATTTAGCAAACGCCGACGAACGCCTCAAAGCAGAACTGCTTTAGTGTTAAAAATTGTTAAAGAATTTTCTTGAAATCCCCTATTGACGGCTAATTGCTTACTTTTAGACTTCTAATTTTGGTAGCGGTAAAAACCGTTTCCAATTCATCTTAAAACTCATTTTATGAAACGATTATTTAGCCTAGTTGCCGTTGGTGCCTTATTAGTAGGTTGCGGTTCTTCGCAAACAGCTAATGATGTAGTTAAAACGCCGAAAACCTCAGCAGATTACAGCGATTCAATTACCCAAGACGAATTAAAAGAAATGTTATATAAATATGCCTCTGACGAATTTGAAGGTCGAGAAACCGGGGAAAAAGGTCAGAAAATGGCAGTGGAATACTTAAAGCAACAATATATTGCTATGGGTATTGATACGCCGTTGTCTGGCGATGACTATTTTCAAGAAGTACCGCTAGAAAAACAAAAGGCCGCTCAGGCAACAATTTCAGTAAACGGCATGGCTTACAATGCCTTTGAAGACCATATTGTATTGCGTCTGTCTGAAAATTTAGATTTGTCTATAGATGAAATCAAATACGCTGGTTATGGTATAGATGCTGACAACTATTCAGATTATACAGATCTTGATGTAAAAGGGAAAGTCGTTTTAGTCAAAGCTGGTGAACCAAAGGATGCTAATGGTAATTATGTGACTTCTGGGACAGCTGAAGACACAAAATGGACAAACGGCAGACAGTCATTATCCTCCAAACGAGATGCTGCTAAAGAGCACGGTGCAAAAGCATTGATTTTAATGGACGAAACATTATTTGGCCGTTATGCACCTTATTTTAAAGCACAAGCTGAATCTGGAGCTACTGGTCGATTAAGTCTAAAAAGTAATGAGCCAGATATGGCCATGCTTATGATAAATGAAAAATTAGGCAAAGCCTTATACAAAGACATTATGACCGACGATAAAGCCAAAGATTTAAAAACGGAGTTAAAATTATCGGCCATAAACGAAACTGAGTCTATCATGTCTGAAAACGTGGTAGCTTACATCAAAGGTTCTGAAAAACCTGATGAAGTGGTTGTGATCTCTGCACATTTAGATCATGAAGGCATTAAAAATGGTGAGGTTTATAACGGTGCAGATGATGATGGATCTGGTACTATCGCCATCTTAGAAATTGCCGAAGCCTTTAAAATGGCGCAAAAAGATGGTCATGGTCCAAAGCGCTCTGTATTATTTCTTCATGTTACGGGCGAAGAAAAAGGACTATTAGGCTCAAGATATTATACGGATATGGATCCTATTTTCCCGCTGGAAGATACGGTTGCTGATTTCAACATTGATATGATTGGTCGCATTGATCCAAAGCGAACAGAAGGTGAGAGAAACTACATATATTTAATCGGAAGTGATAAATTAAGTACAGAATTACACAACATTTCTGAAGAAGTCAATGAGAAGTATGCTAAGGTAGAATTAGACTACACCTATAATGATGAAAATGACCCTAACCGTTTTTACTACCGATCAGATCACTACAACTTTGCGAAAAACAACATTCCGGTGATATTCTATTTCAATGGAACGCATGATGACTATCACCGACCAAGTGATACACCAGATAAGATTGAATATGATTTACTAGAAAACAGAACCCGTTTAGTATTCCATACGGCTTGGGAAGTAGCTAACAGACCAGAACGAATTGTGGTTGATAAAGCGGAGTAAAGAATACTATTTACTATTATTTATTCTTTATTAATAAAAAAGGTCTTTCAATCATGAAAGACCTTTTTTATGTTTAAGAACCTCATGCCTAACACCCCTAAAGTTCCCTCAAGGGGACAACCCTGAAATTAACACCAATCAAAAAATTGATTATTTATAATTTTCATGAAAACTCTGAGTTTAAATTTTGTTAATCATGCTCAATAAAACTATTGTCCCCTTGAGGGGTCTTTAGGGGTGTTTCATCAATAATTGAGCAAATAAAAAAACCTGTCCGAAAAGACAGGTTTTAAGTCTAATAAGCCTGATATTCTAATCAGCCTTTTGACATTGGCTTCGCCATTCGTCTCTCAAAATAATTTTTTTATTTGGGACTATATTTCTTTATGAAAGCTTCAAGTCGCTGTCTGTTTAAGTTCTTCAACTTCATTTCTAAAAGGTAGGCTTCGTTCTTCGATAGCTTTTCTATAACCAAAACTTCGATCCATGGTCGTCCCGAGGATGTGAAATCTTTGTTTTTCTCTGAATTATGGTACTTTAAACGCTTTGGGAAATTGCTTGTACTTCCTTTATAGTAGAGATCTCGTGATCGAGAGTAAATGATGTAAGTATAATATGCCACAAAAGAACTATAATAAACAAAAAGACCCATCTCATAGGAGACAGGTCTTTTGATGAAAGTGGTACTGACGCTTCGGTCAGCACCAAGACATTGGCTTCGCCAATCGTCTTGGGGTGGAAGACCGGGTTCGAACCGGCGACTTTCGGTACCACAAACCGACGCTCTAACCAGCTGAGCTACAACCACCATTTATTAGGAGTGCAAATTTAAATTAATTCCTAGGTTTTGCAAAAGGATTTTAACTTATTTTAAGTCGAACAAACTATCTACAGCAGGATAACGCTCTACCGTAAATCCCTCCGCATGCTCCACGCCTACAAGCCTACCAAAGTTTCGCGCGCGATAGTCTAAGCTATCGGCAAAGTTTTTACTGGAAATTGGTGTTTCTGGCTCATTACTATCTGGATCGTAAAATTGTGAGGCGTAGGCCATAATCGCTTCCACTTTTTTATCCATATAGCCAGAAACATCAACGACGACATCAGGCTTCAAATCTTTCCATTGAATATAATGGTACACGAATTGAGGTCTCCATTCGTTTTGCATTTGACCAATATCTTCAGTTTCAATTCGCCGTAAGCCACTTAAAAAACAAGCATCACTCGCTAATTTGCTACCTTTCCCATGGTCAATGTGGCGGTCGTCAACGGCATTGCAAAGCACAATTTCAGGACGATAACGTCTTATGATTTTAATGATTTCTAACTTATGGGCTTTATCATTGACAAAGAAACCATCCGCAAAAGCCAGGTTTTCTCGTACAGAAACACCAAGAATTTTCGCCGCATTGGCGGCTTCCTCATCCCTAATTTCTGCTGAACCTCGAGTTCCCAATTCGCCTCGGGTTAAATCGAGAATACCAACCTTTCGTCCTTTTGAAATTTCTTTTGCAATTGTAGCACCACAACCCAATTCTACATCATCAGGATGCGCCCCAATCGCTAAAATATCTAGTTTCATACGTTTATTTTATTGCGGCGATAGCCGTATCAATATCTTGTTTTAAATCTTTTGCCTCCTCTATTCCAACAGAAAAACGGATGAGTTGATCACTGATCCCAACTGCTTTTCGTTCTTCTTCAGTTAAAAGTGCATGTGAGGTTAAATGCGGTGAAATCACTGTACTTTCAATACCTGCCAAACTCATGGAGGATTTTATCAATTTAAGCGCTTTCTGAAATCGGTAAGAATTCAAACCTTCTCGTAATTCAAAAGACAGCATGGCTCCAAAACCTTTCATCTGTGATTTGGCTAAATCGTGCTCAGGATGAGAAGGTAATCCAGGATAATAAACTTTAGAGACATCGGCATGATCATCTAGCCACGTGGCCATTTCCATAGCATTCGCTGTTTGGGCTTTAACACGTAGACCCATGGTTTTCATACTACGCTCCAATAGCCAAACGGTCATATCACTCAGACTTCCTCCTAGGTTTTTGGATACGTTCCAAATGCGTTCCATATGTTCTTCTTTTGAAGCAACCGCTCCTGCACAAATGTCACTATGCCCACCAAAATATTTGGTTGCTGAATGCATCACCATATCTATTCCTAAATCTAACGGATTCTGATTCACAGGTGACGCAAATGTATTATCTATAGAGGTTAAAATCTCTTTCGCCTTTGCCATTTCTGCCACAGCTTTTATATTAGTAATGGTTAGCAATGGATTTGACGGCGTTTCAATATGAATCAATTTTGTATTAGGTTGAATAGCATTTTCAAAATCTTCAACCGTATAACCATTGGTAAAGGTATACTCAATACCATATTTTGGAAATTCTTCCTTGATAAAATTCACGGTTCCGCCGTATAAGGTATTCTGAACCACCAAATGATCGCCGGATTGCAAAAACGCCAAAAACATGTGACTGATTGCCGCCATCCCTGATCCAAAAATCATAGCACTTTCGGCATTTTCTAAAGCTGCTATTTTTTTAGAAAGATGTTCTTGGTTTGGTGTGTTGAAATATCTAGGATATCGCTTTACGTCGACATCGAGAAACTCATAGGATGAGCTTAAATACATCGGCGAGACAGCCCCTTTAAACTGTTCGTCCTTTATTTCACCAACATGCGTGCAAATGGTATTTAATCCTATTTTGTCCTTTTCCATGTTCAATTTTAATTAAAGTCTAAAATTAGGGAAATGTCTGCACTTTTACCTAGACATCTACGGATTTCCAATGACCTTTTCTAAACCAATAAATACCAATAATGGCAATGAGGATTTCAGCAAAAGTGATAGCACTAAAAACGCCAACAGGGCCAAAATCTAAATAAATGGCCGTAACATAAGCTAACGGCAATTGAATCATCCAAAAGCAAATAAAATTAATCCAGGTTGGTGTTTTGGTATCTCCTGCCCCATTAAAGGAATTTATAGCCACCATTCCATAAGCATAAGCCACGTATCCCAAAGCTATAATTCTGAGACATAAAGCACCGTTTTTAATGACGTCTGGAACAGTACTAAACAACATAATAATCTGTTCTGCAAAGAGTAAATAAGCTAGTGAGACAATTCCCATAAAAATGGCGCTGTATTTCCCGGTTTTCCATACAGACTTCTCAGCACGCTCAGGATTTTTTGCACCCAGATTTTGTCCGACCAAAGTGGCAGCGGCATTGCTCATGCCCCAAGCTGGCATTAAAGTGAACATTACTACGCGTATGGCAATGGTATAACCCGCCAACACTTCGCTTCCAAATTCGCTCATAATACGCATTAGAAATACCCATGACGATGTTCCGATGATAAACTGTCCGATTCCACCAAGGGAAATCTTTATCAAATTCAGCATCACCTGCGTTCTAAAAACCAAATCTCTAAACCCGATTTTAATACGGCTCCAACCAAAAAACAACACCAATAGTTGGAATACAACCGCCGAGCCTCGACCGATCGTGGTAGCAATAGCGGCGCCTTCTACACCAAATTCAGGAACTGGACCCATTCCAAAAATAAATATGGGGTCAAGAATAATATTGAGCCCGTTAGATAAAATCAGGGTCCACATGGCAATGGAGGCATCACCTGCGCCTCTAAATATTGAATTTATTAAAAACAACAGCATTATGGTCAAGTTACCCGCCAAGAGCACTTTGGTATACCCATAACCTTCTTCAATTAAATCGGGCGAACCTCCCATAAGTCCCAAGATCTCTTTGGGATATAAGATACCTACGGCGCTAATGACTACGGACACCAAAACACCGAGAAAAATGACCTGAACCGCAGCCCGAGAGGCACCTTCCTTATCTTTTTCGCCGATTCTCCTAGCAACTACTGCCGTTGCCGCCATACTTAAACCTATGGCGACAGCATAAACCAAGGTGATTACGGATTCAGTTAAGCCAATAGTCGCAACAGCATTGACACTGACTTGGGATACGTAAAAGATATCAACCACCGCGAAGATGGACTCCATCAGCATTTCCAAAATCATGGGAACAGAAAGCATAAATACAGCTTTACGGATACTGCCCGAGGTAAAGTCCTGATGCTTCCCAGACACAGCTTGTCGGAAATACATCCAAAGTTTTTTTATGGTAAGGTTGGTTGCCATTGTTGAATGGCTTAAAAGTACTATTTAATTCAATATGGAGTATTGAAGATAAAGTCGTAAAACTTCAAACAGAAACTACTCGTTTTTTCCTGCATTATTGTAAGCACGAATCATAAACACCGCCCACAACGCCACAAGACCTGCTACTACAATGGAAAACCAAAATACAATATCATCTGCCTCCATGTCGAACGAGTTTAAGGAAAATCATAAAGCCCAATAATGTTGGCGCCCAAAGCCCGATAAATAAGCCGTGGTCATGGTCTCCTGTTAGAAATAAATATTCTGCAACTAGAATAATGACAATGCAAAGCCCTAACATAAAGGCATCTGCAAAACCAATTTTTTTCAAAAAATTCATGTATAACTAGGTTGGTAAGTGTTAAAATTAGTTAAAAACAATTACACAAGCACTATGTCATCAGTTTGAATATGTGCTGAAATAAAAAAAGAAGGTGTCGTTTTAATTTTATAATACCTTGTCCCAATCAGAAATCAAAATTGCGCTTGCACATCATTCATTAACATTTAGTAAGTACTTTGCCTTCTTTTAATGTAATTAAACGATTTAATTAAACTTATTTTTTCATTTGTTTTAGATTAGATTTTAAACCAATTAAATAAGAATGAAACATTTCTATTCTTTCCTGATACTTATAAGCCTATCATTTTGCTACACGCAGGCTCAAGTTTTGGCCTATCCAACGGATTACAGAGTTAAACATTACGTTGCCGATGGCGATGTAAATTGTCTAGATCTCTCAAAGAAAGAACGAATAATTATAGGCTTTCAGAATGATGTTTCGGTGAAATATTATCCGACCATAACAGATGCGAATAATCAAACTAATGAATTAAATCAGTTTTATCAACCAATAACTGATAACCATTCCATTTATGCAAGAGTCTCCAAAACTTTGGACGTTACCGCCTACGCTGTTTCCGAAATCCAAATTTTTTATACAGCTTGTATTGTAATACCATCTCACCCACAAGGATTAACTCAATGTGATACAACGACTCCACCCCCTCCTGGCCTTACAGACCCCTTCTGTGGATCTGCAATTATAGTATGTGATATTAATGACGACGGTCAAGAAGTCATTGATTTGTACGACTACACACCTTGGTTCAGCATCAATCATTTTAATGAAGCTTATAATCTTTATTGCAACGCTTCAGAAACCGATATTTATCGAGCGTTCTATTTGAACAATATTGATGCTACCAATGAAACTAACGAAATAAGCAACATCTACACTTTAACGGGTAACTCTCCTGAATTATACTATAAAATCAAAAACACCGCGACAAATCAGAGTTTGACCTATATAACTCGCGAATTTTGTTTGAAAGATTGCTCAGATGAGGATACGGATAATGACGGTGTTACTGACGAAAAAGAATTAGACTACGATTCTGACTTAGATGGAATCACTAACAGACTAGATAGCGATGACGATAATGATACTATTTTAACTATCAACGAAGACCACAACGGCAACGGAGACCCAACCGACGATGATATAGATGGTAGTGGTATCCCAGATTATTTAGAAGCCAATATTACTCTATCTACCACTCCTAGACGTCAATCAACCTTCAGGCTATACCCTAATCCAACAAAATCTGAATCCGTAAGTATTGAATTTTCAAATCTTAAAAACGAATATGATATTTCGCTTTATGATTTAAATGGAAAAAAGATTTTAGAACGTTACAGATTATTTGCTTCTGACTACAAATTAGAATTGAAGGATATTCAATCCGGATTGTACTTTTTGAAAATCACTACAAATTCAAAATCTGAAATTCAAAAATTAATCGTGAATTAATCTCTGAACATACATCCTAATAATACCGCTTATATTTCCTGTAAGCAAAGAAACCAAGAAGAGCAACTAGTACACAAGCGATGCCTATAAATTGAAAACTTATAATTTGGTCTCCACTGGCATAACTATGTAGGCCGGACAAATAAAAGTTTACACCAAAATAGGTCATTAAAATACTGCCAAAAGCAACAATAGCCATTAAGTTGAAAAACCAACGACTACGTAACCCAGGAATTAAACGCATGTGGATGACAAATGCATAAACCATAATACTAATCAAAGCCCAAGTTTCTTTAGGATCCCAACCCCAATAGCGTCCCCAACTTTCATTGGCCCACATACCGCCTAAAAAATTTCCGATGGTGAGCATCACCAACCCAACGGTCATTGACATTTCGTTAATGACTGTTAATTCCTTTAGGCTTAACGAAATATGATCTTTATTTTTACTTGTTGTCATAATCATGAGTAATAAAGACACTGCACCAAGTATCATAGACAACGTAAAAGGGCCATAACTAGCAACAATTACTGCGACATGGATCATTAACCAATAGCTATCTAATACCGGTTGTAGATTGGCAATGGCTGGGTCCATCCAATTCCAATGGGCAATCATTAGTATCATTGAGGTTACAAAAGCACCAGAAGCAATAGTAAGGTTAGAATTTTTTCGCTTACGTAAAAATGACAATACTATACCTGCATAATCATTTTTATGAATCTTACTATCATTTTTACTCATACCAATTATAAAGCCAAACAACATCGTTGCCCAAGCCACATAAATCATAGACTCGTAAGCATCACTCCAAGGGGCATGACCTGCAATGTACCAACGGGCAATAAGCCCAGCCGTATGAAGTACAAATAAGAAAATGATAATACCCACAAAGACGTTGATGGTTATTTTTAAACCTCGACTTCTATACTTAAAAATTTGAACGATAAGCAAAACAAACAACAGCGTGCCGGCATACATATACCAACTGAAAAGCCTCTTGAAAATATCATACTTATTATATAGAATCTCCGTCTCTATCTTTTCATCGCTTAGCATCACTTCGCTTCCGTATTTTTCTTGAATGTTCTTAAAACCATTCAGCATGGTATTAGCAGTGGTGAAATCCCCGGTCTTCTTGGCCTCGTTTAAGGTAATGAGATAAGCACTAAAACCATTATTTATAAAATTACCGTAGAGTGAATCCGATATCTGTTCACGATAGCCGTCTCGTCTAAAATCATCAGACGAAATCCATTTGTTGTTCTCATCTCCCGGTACTGGGAATATACGCATCGCTTGGCCTTCAACCACATTATACAATAGCGTAACGCGCTGGTCGGTTTCCTTAATTTCTTTCTGAAACCCATTCGGGATTTGGGCTTTGTAGGCACTTTCTAAATAAGGTGACAATTTGTATTCGCCCAATGAGGTAAAATAATCTGAAAACTTAGTGTACTTCACATCTTTGTCCACGCCGATTAGGGTTCTTATGGAATCTCCTTTTTTCAGTTTCAGATAAATGATAGGCATATTGTACCACAACTGTGGACTTTCTTGCATGGATAGCAAGACCTGATTGGCATCCAAGTCTTCGTAGGTATCACTTTTTGATAGTTTTCTGAGTACTTCCGACGCAAAAGTATTCATCGGCATCATCCGTCCAGATATATCTTGAATAACCACCTTCCCGAATTTATCGGCGTGCTCCTTTGGTGCAATATTCGCTCTTAAAATGGAATCTAATTGTTCTTGACTTGGTAAATCTGAAAGTCCATGACCATCATTAGGGGTATGCTGTGCAAAGCCCGAAAGACCCAAAACAAGAAATAATCCGGTAACTAATTTTGATTTTTTCGTCTTTATTTTTTCGAGCATCTTTCTTAAATCATCAAAGCGCGTATGTCTCGCAAAAAGAATCGCCATTAATCCGAAATACAATAGAAAATAGCCCGCATACGTAATCAATGTCCCCCATTTATCATGATTTACAGACAGAATGGTGGTTAACTCGTCTGGCTCAAAACTCGATTGAAAAAAGCGATAACCCCTGTGGTCGAGAATGTTATTCATGTAAATACGATAATCAAAATCGCCTTGCTCTTCGTCCACTACCGTGACTTTGCTTTCGTAGGCTTTATAAACGCGTTCCGTCCCTGGCTGACGCTCGGCAATAAAATCGTTCAATTTTATACTGAAAGGAATTTCCAATAACTTGGCACCATAGTTTACAGTTATATCCAAACCACCGACATTGACGTCTTCAGGAAGATTAAAGGTGCCCTTGCCTCCAACAAGATTAACGTCTTTGGATTCGCCATTGGCAGACACTTCAAGGATAATTCCGTCTTCGTCATTCTTAAGGATGTTCGATTTTTTAACCACACCGAATTCTCCTTTAACAACAGGCTTTGGGAATACCATCGTTAAATTTGCGATAATGTAACGTGAACGTAAGGCCAAACGCTGTAAACTGTCTTTTACCAATGTGCCTTTGGCACGTGTCGCCATGGTTAAGTATTCACCTTCGTATGGGGATTTTATAAAAATTCCATCTTCTGTATTGGTGATATTGATAGCGCCATCCACCTCCTTATTCAAGGAAATAAGAATGTTATGCAAACTTTGCACTTCGCCATCCTTTAAAAAATGGTTGTGTGGTCTGCCCTCGCCTGCTTCAACAATCTTTAGATAGGATTCACCCGTATCGGAAGGAATGATATCCTTTTCCGCACCTCGAATGAATTCTTTTACTCTGAAAGTCACAGGTGTTTCACCGTAATCGATGGTCTCTTCAAAATCATTATCTAAACGCTCTGAAAAATCAACTTTTTCTTCAAAATTGCGTTGTACGGTCTGGCCGTTTATTTGGTGGTCTCCAACTATACGACCATGGATAAAGGTTTCAGTCGATAGGAAAGTGTTTTCAGTCTGCCCTTCACGGATGGCCATCATGCCTTCGTAACCCACATATCGTGTAATAAAAGCACCAAGCAATATAAAAATGAACGACAAATGCAGAATGAGCGTCGCCCATTTTTCCTTTCGTAATAATCGGTATCTGAAAATATTCCCAACGAAATTAATCACGAAAACAGCCATAATCGCTTCAAACCACCAAGCATTGTAAATATACGTTCTGGTAAATGGCGTTGGCGAGGTATCCATGTTGCGGTCGAGGAGCGTCCCAACGGCCATGGCTACGGCAAAAACAATAAATAAAACGCCAGTTAAACGAGTAGAAAATAAGAAATTTGCGATTTTCTTTTGCATAGCGACAAGGCTTCAATTTAGCTCGTGCAAAGATAGGCTATTTTGTCCGCTTTTTGCCCTAAAAAACAGTCGCAATTGGTGTTAAAATTCCTACTGAAAAATTAAGAGTTTATGAGGCTTCTTTAAGGTTGTTTTTAAGCAATTCGTTTTGCTGTTCCATCAACTCGCGCATATCGGAGAGCAATTCTATATTTTTCGGTGTTTGAACTGTAGTATCCTTGCTGTCTTCTGCCTTTTTCTTTAAACGGTTCATAAATTTCACAACGATAAATACGGTTAAGGCGATAATTAGAAAATCAATGAACACCTGAATTAGCAAGCCATAAGCGACCGCAACCTCTTCCGTAATTACTTTGCCCGAAGCATCCGTCACAGCTGGCTGAAGAATGTATTTTTGATTTTCTAAAGCACCAGTATCTGCCATAAATGATAGTGGTGGCAACAATACTTTTTTAGCCAATACATCGATGACCTTGTTGAATGACGCACCGATGATGATACCAATGGCCATGTCTATCATGTTTCCTTTTACCGCAAACTCCTTAAATTCTTGAAATAGTTTCATTTCTATTCTTTATTATTTATTGTTATTATTTATTCTGTTGATTTTCATGTATTTGCGCATTTATGAAGATAATCTCACAAAGGTAAGAAGGCGCAAAGCAGAGCTAGCTTGACTCTACACTTTACACTAAAGACTTCACACTAAGCAAACGCAAATATAAAAACTGAAGAAATGGAAAGGTGCTTATTTACGCTTCAAACGTGCTTCAAAAATTTTCAAATAAAGAAAAGTACTCATTTTTTGAGCGCGATGTTTGGCATTTTGGGCAACGTCGCCTTCAAAAAGCTCGTCAATGGTTTTAAACCAGAGATTCATCCAAATTCCAAAATGGCGTTCAGAAATTTGATTGTTGGTTTGTTCATCAACCTTAATATGTGCTTTTAATGGGTCACCATAATATTTGGTCTGAAGAAATAAGCTCGATTCCCAAAACGTAGTCAAATGCTCAAAATGCGCTTCCCAATCTTCAATGACAGCATTGAAAATGGGTCCTAAATCATCGTCCTTACGAACACGTCCGTAAAACTGCGAGACTAAATTGTAGATATCATCCCGATTTTGAATATCCCGTTTTCCCATAGCGTAAAGCTAAATAAATATTTCCCTTCGCTTTTGTTGGCTGTAATTCTTATTATTTTAGCGATATGATTAAGATTGCGATTTTAGGTGCGGGCAATGTCGCCACCCATTTATACAAACAGTTTACCAAGAGCAATGCCGTTGTGGTTCAACAATGGTATAACCGAACGTTTGATGCTATAAAGTCCTTTCAAAATGAGACCGAGGTCATTGACGATTTGAGCCAATTGAAGGAGGCCGATGTCTATATTTTGGCAGTCAGTGATGATGCTGTAGCCTCCTTATCACAAATCTTGCCATTTGAAAATAGATTTGTGGTACATACTTCGGGAAGTGTGAATATCCACGATTTGGACAAGAAAAATACCCGAGGCGTGTTCTATCCTTTGCAGACATTTTCGTCGGAAGCTGATGTTGATTTCAATAATGTTCCTGTTTGTATTGAATCGGAATCGAAGGGGAAATTGGCTCTTTTAAAATCGTTGGGTGAAGCCTTGGGGAGCAAAATCTATAAAATCAATACGGAGCAACGGCAAACGCTTCATTTGTCTGCTGTTTTTGTCAATAATTTTTCGAATCAGTTATATCGAATCGCCCATGAAATCTCTGATGCAAAGAGTATTAATTTCGAAATACTGAAACCGCTCATCCAAGAAACGGCGCGTAAGATTGAAGACATGTCGCCTTACATGGCACAAACAGGACCTGCTAAACGCAACGATAAAAAAACCATAAAACGGCATTTAAAACAGTTGGAAAGTGATGAACATAAAGCCATTTACCAACTCATGACCGATTCCATAAAACGAACCCACGGCATTGTGGAGCGCAAACGAACCAAACCTAAGAACTAATGGGAGAAATCAGTTATAAAGAAAAACTCAACCACATAAAAGCTTTGGTTTTTGATGTCGACGGCGTCTTAACCGACGGCACCATAATCATCACTACAGAAGGCGAATTGTTACGCACTATGAATGTTAAAGATGGATTTGGGTTGAAATCGGCAGTTGATGCTGGTTACCATTTGTGCATCATTTCTGGAGGTTCCAACGAAGGCGTTCGCAAGCGCTTATCAGGAGTAGGTATTAAGGACATTTATTTGGGTGCACATAATAAAACGGTACAGCTTTCGGAGTTTATGGAAAAGTACAATTTAGATGCTTCGGAAGTCTTGTATATGGGCGATGATGTGCCTGACGTTCCTGCATTAAAAAAAGTTGGTTTGCCCTGCTGTCCGCAAGACGCGGTGGCTGAAGCAAAAGCGAATTCCATATACGTATCCCACAAGAACGGTGGTAAAGGCTGTGTCCGAGACGTCATTGAGCAAGTCATGAAAGTACAAGGGAAATGGAATGGTAATTTTGATGCGAAGCACGACTAACCCTAAACTCACTGCATGGCTTTTTTAAATCTTATCCGCTGGAAGAATTTACTACTCATCGCTCTGGCACAGGTCCTTATAAAATATGCTTTATTAGAACCTTTTGAAGCCTCTTACGGTGTTGAAACAGCATTAGAACCTATTGGTTTGGCGGTTCTGATTTTAGCTACACTTTGCATTGCTGGTGCGGGTTATATTATCAATGATATCCAAGATGTGGAAGCTGATTTGATTAATAAACCAGAAAAAGTCATTGTCGGGAAATCCATATCTGAAAAAACAGCTTCAAACTTATTTATCATTCTAAATGTGATTGGTGTTGGGTTGGGTTACTATATATCGTTTTCTATCAATCAAACCGGATTTTTCGCGCTATTCGTGATTATTTCGGGCTTACTTTACCTCTATTCTACCTATTTAAAGAGTATTCTTTTGGCCGGAAATGTTGTCGTCTCCCTGCTTGTTGCTTTTAGTTTAATAATTGTCGGGCTCTATGATTTGTTGCCGATGATAACAGATACCAATAGAGAAGTTCAACTGTTCTTTTTTATTCTAATTCGCGATTACGCTGTGTTTGCATTTATGATAAATCTGTTACGCGAATTGGTAAAAGATATTGAAGATGTGAACGGCGACCATAAAGTTGGCGTTCAATCCCTACCGATAGTTGTGGGTCGTGAGCGTGCCACAAAAGTGGTTTTTATCCTATCGCTGATTCCGTTATTGGTTATTGTTTTTTATGTGATTAACAATCTGTATAAACAAACGGAAGCCGTCGTCTACTTCCTTATCGCAGTAATTGCACCGTTGATTTACGTGAGCCTGAAATTATTTTCGGCGGAAAAAAAATCGGACTACAAACACATTAGCACAATCCTTAAAATCGTAATGTTGACGGGGATTTTATCGCTTCTTCTCTATCAATTCATCATATAATGCTGTTAAACGAAAAGCTTAAAGATTACAACCTAATCCTCGCTTCGGCATCACCAAGACGTCATGCGTTTTTAAAGTTGATGGCTTTAGATTTTGAGATTCGATTAAAACCCGTTGACGAAATCTACCCGCCAGACCTTCAAAAAGAAGAGATTACCGATTTCTTAGCACAATTGAAGGCGGAACCTTTTCAAAATGAATTAAAACCAAACGATATTCTCATCACCAGCGATACCATTGTTTGGCATAAAGGTGAAGCTTTAGGCAAACCGAAAGATGAGCAAGATGCCTTCGATATGATTAAACGGCTTAGTGATGATACGCATGAAGTGGTGACCTCTATTTGTATGAGCACCACCGAACGGCAAATCGTAAAGAATACGGTGACTAAAGTGACTTTTAGACCTATTTCCGACGAAGCCATAAAACACTACATTTCAATGGCACAACCTTTGGATAAAGCAGGGTCTTATGGCATACAGGAATGGATTGGAGCCATTGCCATTTTAAGCGTAGAAGGCTCTTACAACAACGTTGTTGGCTTACCAACGCATCTTCTTTACGAAACGTTAAATAGTATGGTGGACTAGTGCTTGCATCGTAATTTTAAGGAAAATTCGATGTATGAAAACCAACATAGTCCTTAAATCAATCCTGGCTTCTTTAATGGTAATAGCATTATTCTCATGCGAAACCAAAGAGAAGGGAACCAAAACCTCAAAAGACATTGCTCAATCCGAGTCCGTAAAAGCCGAACTGCCTCCTGCAAAAGCCTTACACAGCGATTTTAAAAGTTATTGGTATGCGGGTGAAGCGGAAATTACATCCTATAAATTAGAGCAGGCTCGTTATGGCGAATTACGGGATGGCGAAGCCGTTTTAATTTATGTCACGGAAGATTTTCTGCCGAATGTACAAGTGAAAGCGGACAACTATGACAAGGCAAATATTCCCATTTTAAAATTGAATGCGACAAAGAACTTCGTAACGGGTATTTATCCCTATAGAATCATGCAGAGTACATTTTTCCCTGTTGCTAATAACCAGCATGCCATAAAGGCGGTGGCCTCCATGCAGGAATGGTGCGGACAAGTCTATGCCCAACTCAACAATCGGGATGATTTTGAAATTGTATCACACTCCTACTTTCAAGGCGAAGCTGACCAGAATCTAAGTCTGACCAAAACTTATCTCGAAAACGAAGTTTGGACCCAACTACGTTTAGACCCAAAGACGCTTCCGACGGGAGATTTTGAAATGATTCCGGCATTGGAATACATCCGCATGAAACATGTGGACTTTAAGGCCTTTAAGGCCAATGCAGTCTTATCCGAAGGTAATTACACCATCACCTACCCAAATCTTAATCGTAGTTTATCTATCGATTTCAATCCAGAATTTCCTTATGAGGTGGAAGGTTGGTCCGAAACCTATAAGGAAGGTTACGGCGATAATGCCAAAGAAATGACGACCAAGGCTACAAAACTAAAACTTATTAAATCGGCCTATTGGGGCAAAAATGGCACTGAAGATGAAGGTTTGAGACAAACTTTGGGTTTGAAGTAAATCCATAACTATTCTGAATTATATTTGTTAGACAAACCAACTAACTATGTCTACATTTTTTTCAGACTACAAAGCAGAGCTCATCTACACCGCTATTCTAGTTCTGATTTTAATCATCATACGTACTATCATTGTCATTACTGTTAAACGTATTGGTCGTCGTAGTGGTTCCACAGAGGCTCGAGCATCATTAATGGGACGTTACGCCACTGTAACCCTAATTCTTCTTGCCATACTTGTAGAAATGATTATTTGGGGTGTGAAAATCGATGAGATATCAGTCGTATTTTCCTCTGTATTTGCCGTTATCGGTATTGGTTTGTTTGCTATTTGGTCTATTCTGAGCAATGTCACTTCAGGGATAATTATGTTTTTTAGTTTTCCGTATAAGGTAGGTGACAAAATTGCAATTCATGATAAAGATTTTCCGATAAAAGGTATCATTGAAGACATCCGTGCCTTTCAACTGCATTTAAGATTGGATGACGGCGATTTAGTCACCTATCCCAACAACCTAATTCTTCAAAAAGCAGTTACGCTAATTGAAAAAGATGCATTAGATGATACTAGTATTTTGTAATTTAAGTCCATGTTAAAACGAAAAAAGACCAGTCGAAAAAAGACAGACGATGCCAAAAAACACATTGGCCAAGTTCCTGGAACCCTTATTTACACCGGAAAAAAAGATAAAGTTCTTTTAAAAATTGATTCGTTTGATTATAACACAGACCGACTTGAAGAGACCCAAATCATTGACATCAACGATGCCAAATTATTCAGGGACACCGATTCCATTACTTGGATAAATGTCAATGGTCTAAATTTCACCGAAGAAATTGAAACCATTGGCGCGCACTATTGTTTGCATCCCCTGGTGCTAGAAGATATTGTAAACACAAGTCAGCGTCCAAAAATTGACGAATACGAAGACTACATTTTTGTAGTTTTAAAGATGTTGTATTACGATGAGAATGGAGAGAACATGGTCATTGAGCAAGTCAGCTTGGTCATGGGAAAAAACTATGTAATTTCATTTCAGGAAGCCGAAGGCGACGTATTTAACTCTATTCGTGACCGACTGCGTATGGCAAAAGGACGTATTCGGACGCAGAAAGCGGACTATCTCTTGTATGCCTTAATGGATTCCATTGTCGACCATTATTTCAGCATAATTGAAACCTTGGGCAACAAAATTGAAGATTTAGAAACCGAATTATTTGCAGGAACGGCTCGCG
This sequence comes from Winogradskyella maritima, assembly GCF_042650215.1. NCBI lineage: Bacteria > Pseudomonadati > Bacteroidota > Flavobacteriia > Flavobacteriales > Flavobacteriaceae > Winogradskyella > Winogradskyella maritima. The sequence continues at coordinate 100,095 of NZ_JBHSAT010000001.1, forward strand.
AAGATATCAATATTGAAGTCCAACAATTAAAGCGTGAAATCCTTAAAGTACGTCGTGCTATTTTTCCACTTCGTGAAGTGGTAAGTCGGATTGAAAAAACAGAGCACCCCCTCATTCAAAAACGTACAGTTACCTATTTTAGAGATGTTTACGACCATTTAATTCAAGTATCCGAGAATATAGATATTTATCGCGAAATGATTTGGAGTTTAATGGACATGTACATGACCACAGTCAGCAATCGGATGAACGAAGTCATGAAAGTACTAACGATTATTTCTACCATTTTTATTCCACTGACCTTTATCGCAGGGATTTATGGGATGAATTTTGAATACATCCCAGAGTTACAATACCGCAATGGCTATTTTGTGCTTTGGGGCGTAATGATTCTCATGTTTATCGGCTTGGTAATCTATTTTAAACGCAGAAAATGGCTGTAAAACAAAACCGTTAAAGAAAATCTAAATCGCCATCCTACCCTAGTATCTTTAGTATATTTGAGCAACACTAAGACTTATCTTCAATGCTCAACTATAGGCTCTGCATTATATTATTTATCTGCAGTTTATTCACGCTAAACGCCCAACAACCCAAAAAACTCAATTCCTCTGAAATTTACGAAGCCGTCCAAAAACTCAATGTTTTGGCTTCTGTGCTTTATGTGGCCGCTCATCCAGATGATGAGAACACCCGCCTCATTGCCTACATGGCCAACCAAGAAAAAGCAAGAACAGCATACTTGTCCCTAACACGTGGAGACGGCGGGCAAAACCTTATCGGACCTGAGTTGCGAGAACTTTTAGGCTTAATGCGAACACAAGAATTATTACGTGCCAGAAGCATTGACGGTGGCGAGCAACTTTTTACCCGAGCTAATGATTTCGGCTTCTCCAAACATCCCGATGAAACCTTAAGTATTTGGAATAAAGACAAAGTCCTTTCGGACGTCGTTTGGGCGATAAGAACCTTTAAACCAGATGTGATTATTAACCGTTTTGACCACAGAACACCCGGTACCACGCACGGCCATCACACCAGTTCAGCGATGTTGAGCATTGAAGCTTTTGACATTGCAAGCGATGCCTCTAAATATTCTGACCAATTGCAATATACCGACACTTGGCAACCTAAACGCATCTATTTTAACACCACACCTTGGTTCTACAGAAATCGTGAGGATTTTGACAAAGCCAATGCCGAAAACCGTGTCACCTTTGATATCGGAGTATATTATCCGTTGAAAGGCATGTCTAATAACGAAGTCGCATCCTTAGCTAGTAGTCAGCATTTGTGCCAAGGTTTTGGACGTCTCTCTCAACGAGGGTCACAAAACGAATATCTCGAATTTCTGAAAGGCGATGAGTCACAAAGTGAATCCAATATTTTTGAAGGTATCGATACAAGTTGGAATAGAATTGCAGGCGGACAAGCCATCGCCAACATTTTGAAACCAATTGAAAACGACTTTAATTTTGCTAATCCAGCTTCACATCTTCCTGAATTACTTCAGGCGTACAGTTTACTTCAAAACGCAAAAGACAAGCATTGGAAAGCCATTAAGACCAAGGAGCTTAAAACAATCATTAAAGCTGTTGCAGGATTGTATCTCGAAGCCTCGGCAACCATGCCAACAGCGACACAAAATGATAAAGTTGACATTAAAATCGAAGCCTTAAATCGAAGTAATGCTGACATAAAATTAATCGCTTACAGCATCACATCGCTTGATGGCACTATCGAAAAAAACATAGAAATGGCGCCCAATGACCGCATAAATATTGATGAGGCTATTACCCTGTCTGAAAATTTGGACTACACTTCGCCGTATTGGCTCAACGAAAAAGGCTCGTTAGGCATGTATAAGGTTAACGACCGAAAACTGATCGGAAAACCAGAAACGCCACGCGCTGTAAACATGACCTTTTATTTAACGATAAATGGCACTCCGATTGACTTTACCAAACCTGTGGTGCATCGCTACTCAAAACCTGACAAAGGTGAATTGTACCGCCCATTCGAAATAATACCGCCAGTAACAGCAAGCATAAAAGACAAGGTTTTCATTTTTGAAAATGACAAGGAAAAACAAATCGAAGTCACAGTAAAAGCCGGAAAAAACGACATTGCTGGAACGGTAAGCCTTAAATATCCAAATGATTGGACGGTGTATCCTGAAAGTCAAAACGTGTCTATTGCTAATAAAAGCGATATTCAAACCTTCACGTTCACTGTTGTACCACCTAAGAACCAAAGCGAAGGTGTTATTTCCCCAAAAGTGACTTTAGACGGAAAAACGTACAGCAAAGAACTCGTAGAAATTGATTACAGTCATATTCCGTTTCAGACGGTATTGTTACCTGCTGAAAGTAAAGTCGTTCGGTTGGACATTCAGACAGGAAATCATAAAATCGCTTACATAGAAGGCGCCGGCGATGTAGTTCCAGAAAGTTTACGACAAATCGGATATAACGTCACTGTCCTTCAACCTGAGCAAATCACACCCGAAAATCTAGTGCAATTTGATGCCGTGGTTCTCGGAATTAGAGCCTACAACACCGTTGAGGAATTAAAATTCAAGAATAAATATTTATTAGAATTTGTAGAGAATGGCGGGAATATGGTTGTTCAATACAATACTAGGCATCGGGTTTTAGTACCAGACTTTGCGCCTTATGAACTAAAATTATCGCGTGACCGTGTGACCGATGAAAATGCTCCAATTGAAATCCTAGACTCTAATCACCCTATTCTCAACTACCCAAATAAAATCACAGAAAAAGATTTTGAAGGCTGGGTACAAGAACGAGGCCTTTATTTTCCTGATGAATGGTCCGATGAGTATACGCCATTACTAGCATCAAACGATAAGGGCGAGACCAAAAAGGAAGGTGCTTTAGTCGTTGCTAAATACGGAAAAGGTAATTATATCTACACCGGATTGAGTTTCTTTAGGGAATTTCCAGCAGGAGTTTCTGGCGCGTATCGTCTATTTGCCAACCTGGTATCCGCAGGAAAGAATACCATTAAAACCGACCAAAAACTAAACGACTAATATGAGCGAACAACACCAACCCAGACAGCCTTGGCAAAAGGTCTATACCATCGTTTTGGTGGCTAACCTTTGCTATATTATTGCGTTTTACCTTATCATGAAAGCGTTTTAATTATGACATTAAACTGGATTGATTGGCTCGTACTCACAGCAACATTATTGACCATTGTAGGTTACGGGACCTGGAAAACACGCAATAACAAATCTGCCGAGGATTACATTAAAGGCGGAAATTCTACAAAATGGTGGACCATAGGTTTATCCGTTATGGCAACACAAGCCAGTGCCATTACTTTCTTATCGACAACAGGCCAAGCCTTTTCGGACGGTATGGGCTTTGTACAATTTTACTTTGGGTTGCCGATTGCCATGGTTATCATTTGCTTGGTCTTTATTCCTTTGTATCACAGATTAAAAGTCTATACAGCCTATGAATTTTTGGAAAATCGATTCGATTTAAAAACCCGAAGTCTAACGGCCATCTTATTCCTCATACAACGTGGCTTGGCCGCTGGGATTACCATTTTCGCTCCAGCCATTATTCTGTCTATTGTACTTGATATTAACATCATCTATTTGAATATCATTATCGGTGTTTTAGTCATTATTTACACTGTTTCTGGAGGAACAAAGGCAGTAACAGTGACACAGAAACAACAAATGTTTGTGATTTTTGCAGGAATGCTCGCCGCATTATTCATTATTTTGAATTTAATTCCTGATGAAGTTTCCTTTACAGATGCCCTTGATATTGCAGGTGCCAACGGACGTATGGAGGTCTTGGATTTTTCATTCGATTTGGAAAATAGATACACCATTTGGACAGGATTGATAGGTGGTACATTTTTGATGCTCTCATATTTCGGGACAGATCAAAGTCAGGTACAACGTTATCTCTCTGGTCGAAGCATGAAGGAAATGCAAATGGGCCTCATTTTTAATGGTCTTTTAAAAGTGCCGATGCAGTTTTTCATATTGCTGGTTGGTGTTATGGTTTTTGTGTTTTATCAATTCAATCCGTCACCACTGAACTTTATTGATGCCTCTACGGAAAAAGTATTGACTTCAAAATATGCTGATGATTACAGAAATCTTCAGGAAAGACAAAACACGCTCTATTTGGAAAAACAGGAATTGAACATGGCGCTTGCTAACAATCCTGAGAATACTAGTGTTAGAAAACAAATGATGCTATTGGACAGTACTGACCGAGCACATCGTTTGGAAGCCAAATTCTTAATCAAAAAAGCGATTGACCCCGATTATGCGACGAGTTACTCAACCTTACAAAATAAATTAAACGGTTTAGACCCCGAATCTGAAGCCTATGTCAATAGTCGTGCTGAATTAACATCACTTTACAAAGACGCCGCAAAGGATACACAAACGAACGACAGAGATTATATGTTCATCCGATTTGTGTTGAGACACCTTCCTGTAGGACTTATAGGATTACTCATTGCTGTAATTCTATCCGCCGCTATGTCATCCACTGCTTCAGAAATCAATGCCTTGGCTACAATTACGTCAGTTGATTTGTATGGCAGAAATGTGAAAGGCGAAAAGGACGACGCCCACATGGTTAAAATGACTAAGTGGTTTACACTAGGTTGGGGAATTATGGCTATAATTATTGCTTGTTTTGCAGACTTAGCAGAAAATTTGATTCAGCTCGTTAACATCATCGGCTCCATATTCTATGGGAATGTGCTCGGTATTTTCTTATTAGCCTTTTTCTTCAAAATGGTTAAAGCCAATGCTGTATTCATTGCCGCTTTAATCACTCAAGCTATTGTCGTAATCGGTTGGTGGTATGATTGGATGCCTTACTTATGGTTAAATTTATTTGGTTGTTTGTTAGTTATTATGATTGCGCTGATGCTTCAGGTGACAATGAGAAACAAAACAGAAACAGTACTTTAGATTAGAGTATTGTCATGCTGAACTCGTTTCAGCATCTCGACTTACTTATTTTCAAGAGATTCTGAATCAACCCCGAAGTTTCGGGACAGAATGACATTGGGTTATAAACAAAAAACGCAACCCTCTCAGGTTGCGTTTTTTCAATATCATAAGCTCTCAATTTACATTGCGCCCCACTCTTTTAAAGAGTCTTCATTCATTTTAACGTAGTCTGCATTTCCTCTAGCTTTTGCACCTTCAAGAGAAAGCTTAGCAGTGGCGATTGCTTTTTTCTTATCGCCCATTTTAGCATAGATTAAAGACTGTTGTCTTAACTGCCAAAACGCTGGTTTTTCAGTCATAGACATCGCTTTTTCCATCCATTGATTGGCCTTATTAATGTCTTTATCTTCAGATAAATAGTAAACCGCGGCCGCATAATAATCACCTGCTGATGGCCCAGCCATAGTGGCGTCGATAGCCTTGCTGACTTTAGCATCTGTTGGGACATCAATCTTTACAGCTGTGTACACATTTGCCCACATCATACCAAGATTTACCGAATTACTAGTTAAATCGTCAAATCCTACTGTAAATGTTTCAATATCCATTGGTAAAGGATAAACTTCCGCAGTAGTTTTTGCCGCTACTTTAGAATCATCCCATTCTCTAGGTGTTCCCCAATTATTGGCATCTGAATAAAATACAACATCCCAAGATTTTGCATTTGGTGTGGCAAAAACAGCATAAGACCCTGCTTTTAATTCTTGTCCGTCAACCATTACATCATCGCTAAATGTGATTTTTGTATTGGCATTGGCTCCCAATCTCCATAGTTTTCCATAAGGAACTAGGTCTCCAAAAATAGTTCTCCCACGCATGTTTGGACGAGAGTATTCTAGAGTGACATCCGTTAAACCAACTTTCTGTTCAATTTTTGTGAACGGACTTGGCTGTGGCGTTTCAATTTGAGCATTTACCGAAAACAATAAAGTCATGGCAAATACCGCGAGTACTAATTTTTTCATTTTTAATAAGATGTTAGTGATTTAAGTCCTTCAAAATTACGCATAAGGACAGCCTAGGATTGTTAACAAATTCTTAAAATGACTATGTCCCGAATTATCTTACATTCGCAGTATGAAACGTTATCTATCTGAATTCTTAGGAACTTTTGCCATGATTTTTTGTGGTTGTGGTGCCATGACGATTGATGAAATTACGGGTGGTTCCATATCCCATGTTGGTGTGGCCATTACTTGGGGCCTGATAGTTATGGCGATGATTTATGCGTTTGGCGAGCGGTCTGGCGCACATTTTAATCCAGCTGTGACCGTAGGTTTTGCCGTTTCAAATTTATTTCCTTGGAAAGACGTGCCTAAATACATCCTCTTTCAAACACTTGGTGCATTCGGTGCCGTTCTTCTGCTTTGGTTTTTATTTCCTGAAAGTGAATCCTTTGGGCATAGCTATCCTGCTACAGGATTTGAGCCCTACAAGGCTTTTGTGTTGGAGCTAATTCTTACATTCTTTTTAATGTTAACAATCATCAATGTTTCCACCGGAAGCAAAGAAGTAGGCACCATGGCGGCCTTGGCTGTCGGTTCGGTTATTCTTCTTGAAGCCATGTTTGCAGGCCCTATGACAAAGGCTTCTATGAATCCTGTGCGCTCCTTGGCCCCTGCCATTGTCTCTGGTCAACTCGAAGACTTATGGCTTTATTTGACAGCCCCATTCTTAGGGTCTGTGCTTGCTATAGGTGCTCATCGCTTTATAAAATAATCCGAGCTTTTTAGTCCACTATTTTTGAATTGCTATCTCATAACGTTAAATTTTGTTTAACCTTTAATATTAATAGTTAAACAAATTGTATCTTTACATATATATTAGAGACTTATGGCCAAAAAGAAAGCATTATCAAAGCAAGACATTCTAGGATTTTATATGGACGACGTCCTAAGCACAGGACAAAAACCACATTCTGTATTTGCCTTTGCTAAAACACATAATTTTGAAGAATCTAAATTCTATGAGTTTTACGGCTCATTTTCAGGATTGGAAAAAGACATTTTCGTAGCGTTTTTTGAAAATACAGTAAATGCCTTACACAAAAGCGAGGATTACAAAAACTTCCATGCGAGAAACAAACTCTTAAGCTTTTACTTCACCTTCTTTGAAAACCTAACCGCCAATAGAAGTTACGTTGTTTATGCGTTAGAAGGTCACAAAAACAAATTGAAATCACTTCAGGTATTGTCTGAATTAAGAAAGCATTTTAAAAACTACATCGGTTCTTTAGACATTAAGACGTTAGACCTCAAGCAGGAACAGTTAGACAAAATTCAAGATAGAGGCCTAAAAGAATCGGCATGGTTTCAACTGCTGGTGACGATGAAATTTTGGTTGGACGATAGTTCCTCTTCATTTGAAAAAACAGACCTTTTTATAGAAAAATCGGTAAAAGCCAGTTTCGATTTAATGGATACCACACCTCTGCATAGTCTTATTGACTTAGGTAAATTTTTATTTAAAGAAAAAGTCCGCGCCTAGCTTATGAAAACTATAGATAGTATTCCTATTTCAAAAATTTCTAGAGCGACAAAACTAGTGACTACGGGCGCCAAGGTTGGGGTGAATTACCTAAAATACTATGGGGATAAAATGGTGAATTCCAAGGAAGACGCCAAAGAACGCCTTAATGAAAATAATGCCGAAGACATCTATGATAGCCTTAAGCAACTTAAAGGCAGTGCGCTAAAAGTTGCGCAGATGTTGAGTATGGAAAAAAGTATCCTACCACAGGCTTATGTGGAAAAATTCTCCTTATCACAATTTTCCGTACCGCCATTATCACCGCCATTGGTTATAAAAACTTTTAAAAAATACTTTGGGAAACATCCCGAAGAACTATATGATACTTTCAATGCAACCTCAGTTAATGCGGCCAGTATAGGGCAAGTCCATACGGCGCAGAAGGACGGGAGAAAATTTGCTGTGAAAATCCAATATCCTGGGGTTGCAGAAAGTATTGCTTCAGATTTAGCTTTGGTAAAACCCATTGCCATTAAAATGTTCAACATTAAAGGCAAGGATTCCGACAAGTACTTTAAAGAGGTTGAAAACAAATTGACCGAAGAAACCAACTATGTTTTAGAGTTGCAACAAAGCCAGGAAATTGCTGATGCTTGCAAGCACATTCCTAATTTGAGATTTCCAGATTATTATCCTGAATATTCATCTGAACGCATTCTAACCATGGATTACATGGAAGGGGAACATCTTTCAGAATTTGTGGCACACAATACCAACCAAGAGGTTTCCAATCGATTGGGGCAAGCCTTGTGGGACTTTTATATGTTTCAAATACATAATTTGAGAAAGGTCCATGCCGACCCACATCCTGGTAACTTTTTAATTTCTAAAGAAGGTGAGTTAATCGTTTTGGATTTTGGTTGTATGAAAACCATTCCTGAAGATTTCTATATTCCTTATTTTGAATTAGCCACCAAAGAAAGTCTTGAGAATCCTGCGTTTTTTACTAAAAAATTATTCCAGTTGGAAATTCTTAAACCTGAAGACTCCAAAGAAGAGGCCGATTTCTTTAGCGCTATGTTTCATGAGTTGCTGAGTTTATTTACACAACCATTCCATAGTGAAACTTTCGATTTTTCGGACCCAAATTTCTTTAACCAAATTTCAGAAATGGGACAACGCTATTCAAAAAGTACCGAGTTACGAAATATGAATGGTAATAGAGGTTCTAAGCATTTTATTTATATAAATCGCACATTCTTTGGATTGTATAATCTCATGTTCGATTTAAAGGCCAAAGATGTTCAAATCAATAATTTCATCAACCTATAGATGAAAAAATTTAATATTTCGGACTTTAAAAAGATGGACCATTTGTACCGCATCAATCTCATAAACAGTTGTAGCGGGTTTAAATCGGCCAATCTTATTGGTACCTCAGACATGAAGGGTAATACCAACGTCGCCGTTTTTAGTTCTGTGACGCACTTGGGCTCTAATCCACCGCTCTTGGGTTTTGTTTTACGACCGACGACTGTTGCTCGAAATACGTATGACAACATCAAAGAAACAGGGATTTACACCATAAATCATATTCATAAAAACATTCTTGAAGATGCGCATCATACCTCGGCGAAGTATGATAAATCTGTTTCGGAATTCAATACCACCAACCTTCAAGAAGAATATCACAACAACTTTTTGGCACCTTTCGTCAAAGATGCGCCCGTACAATTACAAATGAAGTACGTGGAAGAGCATCACCTAAAAATCAATGGAACTATCTTCGTTATTGGTGAAATTCAAAACGTATACATACAAGACGATTTATTACAGGATGATGGATTTATAGATTTGAGCATGGGCAACGTGGCAACCATCAATGGGCTAGACGGCTATGCCATCCCTAAGTTAGAAAAACGCTTGGCCTATCAACGCCCGAAGCCTGAATTCTCAAAATCCTCATGAAAGTTCTTCTCACAGGTGCCACAGGCTACATCGGTAAACGGCTTATTCCATTACTGCTCGAAGAAGGTCATACCATCGTATGCCCGGTAAGAGACATTGCAAGGATTCAGAATGAATATGATGATGACGATGGCTCCATCGAATTCGTTGAAGCAGATTTTTTAAAACCGGAGACTTTAAAAAACATCCCCAAGGATGTTGACGCGGGGTATTACCTTATTCATTCCATGTCTAATTCGGCAACAGAGTTCCATCGGATGGAAGAAGAATGCGCACAAAATTTTAAAGCATATGCAGAGTCTTCAACAATTAAACAGGTGATTTACCTCAGCGGTATTACCAATGACACCAAACTCTCCAAACATTTATTATCAAGAAAGAATGTGGAGTCTGCTCTAGAATCTGACCATTATGCACTAACCGTTTTTAAAGCTGGGATTATCGTCGGTTCAGGAAGTTCTTCGTTTGAAATCATAAGGGATTTAGTTGAAAAACTCCCTGTAATGATTACGCCAAAATGGTTAAACACTAAAACACAACCATTAGCAGTTAGGGATGTCTTGAGTTATTTGTTTAAATCTCTTGGGCGTGAAGATTTATATAACACCTCGCATGATATTTTTGGTCCAGACATCATGACCTACAAGCAGATGTTGTTACAATTTGCCGAAATAAGAGGGTTGAAACGTTATATAGTCACCGTGCCAGTAATGACGCCAAAACTGTCTTCATACTGGTTATATTTTGTAACGTCTACATCCTATAAATTAGCACGAACCTTGGTCAATAGTATGGGAATTGAAATCATCGGTAAACCCAGCGATATTAACGAAAAACTAGACATTACGCCTGTTGATTACAAAAAAGCGGTAGAATTGGCGTTCATAAAGATTGAGCAAAACAGCATTGTCTCTAGTTGGAAAGATTCCTACGTAAGCAGTGGACGATTGAAAAACTACGTCCACAACTTCATCAATGTACCTAAATACGGCTGTTATAATGACTACAAATGCCGAAAGATTAAAAACAGAGAATCTGTACTTAGTAAAATTTGGGCGATTGGTGGAAATACAGGCTGGTACTACGGCACATTTCTTTGGAAAATTAGAGGTTATGTCGACCAATTCTATGGCGGAACAGGATTAAGACGCGGACGACGCCATCCCACAGACCTCCGTGCAGGCGATGCTTTGGATTTTTGGCGCGTTATTTTTGCCGATAAAGAAAAAGGGAAACTTCTACTCTATGCCGAAATGAAACTCCCAGGGGAAGCATGGTTAGAGTTTAAAATTGAAGGCGATAAGCTTATGCAAACGGCGACATTCAGGCCTCGTGGACTTGCCGGAAGATTGTATTGGTACGCCGTAACGCCATTCCATTGGTTTGTTTTCAACGGGATGATAAATCGTTTAGCCAAAGCCTGATGCGCGGTATAAAAAAATCAGATTTACCGACCAAAATTTGCCCCGTTTGCCAACGCCCTTTTGCCTGGCGCAAAAAGTGGGAGCGCGATTGGGACAACGTAAAATATTGTAGCGAACGATGCAAAAGACAACAAAAAACAACGGATTAGTTTGGTTTAGAAATGACCTAAGAACCCTAGACAACACAAGTCTTCATAAAGCTTGCGCACACAATGGTAGGGTTATTGGCGTATACTGTCTCGACCCTTTTTATTTTGAAGAAAGTCCTTTTGGTTTTCAAAAAACGGGAAAATTCAGGGCGAAGTTTCTGTTGGAAAGCCTTTCAGATTTAAAGTCTGAATTGGAAGCTTTAAACATTCCCCTTTTCGTGTTGCATGAAGCTTCTGAAAAAGCGATACAAAGACTCGTTGAGAAATTTGACATCAATACCATTTACTTTCAAAACGAATGGACGTCTGAAGAAAAATCCATTGAGACTAAAGTAAGAATGGCTGTGGATGATGATGTTAAGTTTGAATCCTTTTACGACCAATTTCTGTTCCATCCAGATGACGCTGTTTCCGAAGATTTTTCAAACATCCCGAAAGTGTTTACCAACTTCAGGAAGTCAGTAGAAAAGAAAGTCAAAGTTAGACCGACCCTTCCAAAACCATCCAAACAAAAAACTCTTAAACCTCATGAAACACCAGCCATCCCTACACTTGAAGATTTAGGATTTGAGGATTTTCAAACGCATCCCAGTTCGGCTTTCCCATTTCAAGGTGGTAACACCTCTGCAAATGCGAGATTAGACAACTATTTTTTCAAAACGAAAAAATTGGGCGTCTATAAAAAAACACGAAACGGTTTGGTGGGGACGAATTACAGTTCCAAGTTTTCGCCATGGTTGGCTAATGGTGGCATTTCGGCAAGAACAATTTTCGAAAATGTGAAGGCATTTGAACAAGAACATTTTAAAAACCAAAGTACGTATTGGCTGATTTTTGAACTGATTTGGCGAGATTTCTTTAAGTACATTTCGTTAAAGCACGGAAATTCAATTTTTCAGTTAAGCGGTATTTTAGATAAAGACTATCATTGGGAAACGGATGAACGATTGATTCAGCAATGGATTGATGGAGAAACAAATTCCGATTTTGTCAACGCCAATATGTTAGAAATCAAACACACAGGATGGATGAGTAATCGCGGGCGTCAAAATGTAGCCTCGTATTTTGCAAAGACCCTTAATCTTGATTGGCGTATCGGAGCTTCCTATTTTGAGTCGCTCCTACTCGATTATGACGTGCATAGCAATTACGGCAATTGGTTATATGTTGCCGGCGTTGGTAACGACCCAAGAGACCGTGTTTTTAATGTGGATTTGCAAGCGGAACGTTACGACGGACAAGGGAAATTCAGGAATCTGTGGCTACAACCTAAACTTTTTTAAATAATAGTTTGAAAACACTTAGACTTATACTCGGCGACCAGCTTAACCAACAGCATTCTTGGTTTAAAGACACTAACGATGATGTGGTCTATTGTTTATTCGAAATGCGACAGGAGACCGATTACGTCGTACATCATATTCAAAAAATCATAGGCTTCTTTGCCTCGATGCGCGCATTTGCGAAACAGTTGGAAGAGGCAGGTCACAAGGTGGTTTACTTCAAACTAGATGATAAGAATAATACGCAAGATTTAGAACAAAATCTAAACCTCTTAATCAAGGAGCATAAAATTCAAAAATTCGAGTACCAACTCCCTGATGAATATAGATTGGATGCGCAGTTAAAGTCGATTTGTAAAAACTTCGAAATCGAATCCGAAGCTTTTGATACAGAACATTTTTACACCAAGCGTGACGATTTAAAAGATTTCTTTAAAGGCAAGAAAACCTACCTGATGGAATCCTTTTATCGTAACATGCGAAAGAAAGAAGACATTCTCATGCTCGGCAAAGAGCCCGAAGGCGGTAAATGGAATTACGACCATAGTAATCGCAAAAAATGGACTGGTAAAGGTGATATTCCACATTACAAATGGTTTATCAATGATGTGGAAGACATTGTCCAGCTGATTGAATCTTCAGACATTAAAACCATGGGGCGTTTTAATCAGAAAACCTTTAGTTATCCTATCAATCGGGAGCAAGCCTTGGAGCAATTACAGTATTTCTGTGATTATTTATTGGTGCATTTTGGGGATTTTCAGGATGCGATGCATACAGACGAAGTGTACTTGTTTCACTCGCGAATTTCCTTCGCCATGAACATCAAATTAGTGAGTCCAAGGGAAGTCGTAGATAAGGTGCTTAACTATTATTACGATAATACATCCGACATTCATATTTCACAAGTTGAAGGTTTTGTAAGGCAAATCATAGGCTGGCGCGAATATATGCGTGGCATGTATTGGGCCTTGATGCCCGATTACAAAACCAAAAACGAACTGAATAATACTAATCCGCTACCCGATTTCTATTGGACGGGAAATACCAAGATGAATTGCATGCACCAAGCCATCAACAACTCTCTAGATAATGCCTATGCCCATCACATTCAGCGCTTAATGATTACTGGTAATTACGCTTTGCTAACCCAATGCCATCCAGACGAGGTTGATGCTTGGTACTTGGGAATTTACATTGATGCTTTAGAATGGGTTCAACTGACCAATACCCGAGGAATGAGCCAGTATGCGGATGGTGGTCTCATAGCCACCAAACCTTATGTATCTTCAGGAAAGTATATTGACAAAATGAGCAACTACTGCCAAAGTTGCCATTACAATAAAAATAAAAAAGTCGGCGACGATGCCTGTCCATTTAATAGTTTATACTGGAATTTTTTGGATGATAAGCGCAACGAACTCTCCAATAACCGTCGTATGGGTTTAATGTATGGCGTTATGGATAAGATGAAATCCGCTGATATCGAAGCCATGAAAGAACGCGCAAAGAATATCATTTCTCACCCAGAGAACTACTAGAAAAGTGTCTAGATATCATGATTTTGTCAATACGTAAGATAATTCTGTTTCTTACGACTCATTATTTACCCTTTAGGGTTCACAATTCAACATCATTTATTGCAATTTTAGAATCTAATTTTATCAAATGTTAATTATTGTTTAATGTTTATTAAAAAAGATTAAACATTACGTAGATTTGAGTACTATGCTTCTTAATACAACACATCACGAAAAAGACCAAAAGCAAATCATTGCTGACATAGTTGGTAAGCCATATAGCTTGGTACAGAAATTGCGTATGAACGGTGTGGGCTCAAAGCGTATGATTGTAAGTGAAGTGAGTCCAAACATGAATATGATATTAAACGTTGTTTCAGACATAAATTACGCTAGTATTGAATTGCGCCCAAAAGGTATTTTAGTGAGGATTACAAAAGGGCATAAAAACTTTACATGGGTAATTCCGTTTTATCAATTGGTGTTGTATAAAGTCAATGGTGCCAGCATTCATGCACAAGGGAAATTTATTCACTTTGCAAATAATAAAACCTTTAGAGAGAATAAGCGGTTTTTTGACCGTCTTTTGGCTGAAAAAGTAAAGTATGACGAACAATATGAAATGCCAACAGCTCTATGGATTTAAACCAGCGTGAGATAGACCGCATTATAGAAATGGCATGGGAAGACAGAACAACGTTCGATGCAATTCAATATCAGTTTGGATTAAAAGAGCAAGAGGTCATTGAATTGATGCGACAAGAATTGAAACTAAGTAGTTTCAAACTTTGGCGTAAGCGCGTTCAAGGAAGGGCAACTAAACATAAGAATAAAAGAAATTTTGATGAAGGGCGATTTAAATGCTCACGTCAAAGAACCATTACACATAACTCTATTTCAAAACGATAAACCAGTGCTTTGATTTAAGATTTGGAGTCCTTAAAGACAGCACGTAAAAAAGACACAATGAAAACAAAAACAATTTCCAAACCAAATAGTCAAAAACTTAATGGATTCACATTAGAAGACATAGGTGACGACCATTTATTTACAAGTTTAGAGACGCCAATGAAGGCTAACGCTTTCGATATGCCAAATGAAGAAAAAAAGCGTCGTATTTCCATCTTATTTTCAGAAATTATGGATGTTCTAGGCTTAGACCTTACAGATGATTCGTTAAGCGGAACGCCAGACCGCGTAGCAAAAATGTATGTTGAAGAAATCTTTTCGGGCTTAGACCCAGCTAATAAACCAAAGGTCGCTTTATTCGACAATAAATATCAATACAACCAAATGTTGGTTGAGAAAAATATAACCTTCTATTCAAACTGTGAGCATCACTTCGTTCCTATTATTGGGAAGGCTCATATTGCCTATAAATCTTCAGGTAAGGTGATTGGGCTTTCAAAATTGAATAGAATCGTGCAGTATTATGCCAAGCGTCCGCAAGTTCAGGAGCGTTTAACGAATCAAATTGCAGACGAGTTAAAAACCGTCTTAGAAACTGAAGATGTCGCTGTGATCATTGATGCAAAACACTTGTGTGTTTCGTCACGAGGTGTTAAAGACGATACCTCAGCAACAGTAACCACATATTACGGAGGTAGCTTTAATACGTCTGAGAAAATTTTAGAATTACATAACTACATAAATAATTAAGCCATGGGAATAATCGAAAAAGCAAAAGCGTTTGAAACCAGAAAGTTTTCTTTTAAAACAACCAGTGACAGAATCATTGCGGCGCGTGAAGCAAAAGAGCTGATTTTAGGTGTCAATGAAATTTACAAGCAGAAAAAAGATGCCAAATTAATGGACCTTATGAAGCGTTTAACTGTGATAAAGCAGAAGATTGAAAAACGTCTCAAAGGTCGTCCATTAACAGCGGCCTAATGGGTAGATTAATAGTAGTTGGAGGAAGCAAAGGCATTGGTAATGCTATTGTCAATGCCTTGGTTTCTGATAATGATATTGTTAATATCAGTAGGTCTGCACCAGAAACCGAGCATCAAAATTTAACACATCATCAGTGCGACGTCACTAAAGATGAATTACCAGATATTGAAGAGGCTGACACCTTAATCTATTGTCCTGGGAGTATAAATTTGAAGCCCATTAACCGATTGAGTATTGACGATTTTCAATCGGATTTTGATATCAATGTTTTGGGTGCCGTTAAAGCGATTCAGAAATATTTGCCCGCATTAAAAAAGGGGAACAACCCTTCAATATTGATGTTTAGTACAGTAGCGACTAAAATGGGAATGCCGTTCCATGCGAGTGTAGCAGTGGCCAAATCAGGTGTAGAAGGCTTAACCAAATCTTTAGGCGCTGAATTGGCGCCCACCATAAGAGTTAATGCTATTGCACCAACGGTGACGGATACGGATTTAGCGTCTAAACTGTTGAGAAACGAGAAGCAGATTGACAATATGAAAGAGCGCCATCCATAAAAAAAAGTTCCTAGACCCTAAGGAAGTTGCAGAAATGGCGAGTTTTTTAATTTCTGAAAAAGCGAACTCCATCTCAGGGCAAATTTTTGAAATGGATTGTGGCATCGTCAACCTTAAAGTATAAATAATCATGAACGTAGTAGAAATCATCTCAGACAAAATGGAAAAACTAACAAATGATGCTTCTACTGAACGTTCAAGCATTTACGACATCCAAATCAACGATTTAGCAGGAAAACATGTAGACCTCAAACAATTTAAAGGTAAACATATCCTAATCGTTAATGTAGCTTCGCATTGTGGCTTTACACCGCAGTACCGAGAACTTCAAGAATTACAAGAAACCTATCCTGAAAAATTGGCTGTCGTCGGAGTGCCATGCAATCAATTCGGCAAACAAGAGCCGGATAGTCCTGAAGTCATTCAAAATTTTTGCGAAGTCACTTATGGCGTCGGTTTTTTACTGACAGAGAAGGTTAAAGTCAAAGGTAAACAACAGCATCCTCTGTACCAATGGTTAACAAAAAAGGCCAATAACGGAAAGAAGAACTCTAAGGTAAAATGGAATTTTCAAAAATATCTTATCGATGACAAAGGTCAATTAGTGGATTACTTCTACTCTATTACACGACCAACCAACTCAAGAATAACCTCATATTTCGTATAACATGCTCGGACTTTTTAAAAAGAAATCAAAACTCGAAAAGCTTCAAGGCCAATACGAAAAGTTGATGGCAGATTGGCATCGCTTATCGACTACCAATCGGTCTGAGAGCGACAAAAAATATGCTGAAGCCCAGCGCATTTTAGAACAGATAGACGTCTTAAAACAAGATTAGGATGAGTCGTCTAGGCTACTTCGGGCTTTTCCTAATTATCAACTTCGGGAGTTTGGCCTTGGGAAGTTTGTTGATGGGTGAAGGTCCTACTTCAGACTGGTACATATCTTTAAACAAAGCCCCTTGGACACCACCAGGATGGGTCTTTGGTGCGTCCTGGACGTTGATTATGATTTGCTTTTCTGTGTATCTCAGCTATTTGTTTACTATCCGCAATTCCAACTTCGTAAAAACATTGTTTACCATTCAGGTTGTTTTAAATATTTCTTGGAATTTTCTGTTTTTCAATCAACATTGGGTACTATTCGCATTGATAAATATTATAATGCTGACACTGCTCATCATTTATTTATTCATCAGTTTTGGAGATGGTAAACTCAGTAAAATGAAATACCTACTCCTGCCCTACATCATTTGGCTTTGTATTGCTACTTCACTCAATGCCTACATCTATATTTACAATTAACCATCATGAAAATTTATACGTTACATAAAAAACAAAACCTTCCTATTCCTTTAAAGGAAGCATGGCAATTCCTATCGGACCCAGCAAATCTAAAAACGATTACACCAGACTATATGGGGTTTAATATTCTTTCTGGCGCAGACCGAGAAATGTATCCAGGGCAAATAATTCAATATATAGTTACGCCAGTTATGGGCATAAAAACCAAATGGGTCACCGAGATTACACATGTTAGGGATAACGAATATTTTGTGGACGAACAGCGTTTTGGGCCCTATGCTTTATGGCATCATAAACATTTTATAAAAGAGATTGAAGGGGGTGTGGAAATGGAAGATATCATTGATTATAAAATCCCTTTGGGATGGCTGGGACAACTTGTACATCCAATTTTAGTAAAACCAAAACTTGAAGAAATCTTTAGCTACCGAAAAGAAAAACTTGAAGAGCTTTTTGGAGTTTATCAAGGGTAAAAAAAGTTATTTAATATTGAGCTATTTTGGCAGGGCGTACTAACTCAATAACCCAACAACTCAATAACAAAAAGACAACTCAACAACAAACAACCAAAACCATGTCAAAACCAATCAACATATTCTGGTTCCGCCGTGATTTACGACTCGATGACAACGTCGGGTTTCTCGAAGCTCTTAAAGGGGAACATCCTGTGATGCCTATTTTCATCTTTGACAAAAGCATTCTCGACCATTTACCAGAAGATGATGCTAGAGTGACTTTTATTTTTGAAACGCTTCAAGACATGCGAAAGAAGCTTCAAGATGACTACGGTAGCAGTATCGCTATGTTTTACGGAACACCAGAAGACATCTACAAACAGCTTGTTAAAGACTATACTATTGAAACGGTCTACACCAATAGAGATTACGAACCTTATGCAAAAGAACGTGACGAAGCTATTGAAGACATATTGAAATCAAATGATATCGAATTTAAAACCTTTAAAGACCAAGTCATTTTTGAAAAAAGCGAAGTGGTAAAAAAAGATGGAGACCCCTATGTCGTATATACCCCATACATGCGGACTTGGAAAGAAAATTTTAAATCATACGATTTAAAAATTCATTATACGAGTGGTCATCTCGAAAATTTAGTTGAGAATTCAAGATTACCAAATTTAAGTTTGTCAGATATGGGATTCAAAAAGTCATCCCAAGAGATTGCACCTTATGAAGTAACACCTACACTTATTCAAGAGTACGAAGCCACGAGAAACTTTCCCGCAAAGGATAATACCTCTCGTCTGGGTCCTCATCTTAGATTCGGTACTGTAAGTATCCGAAAGATGATTAAAAAAGCAACAGCCGAGAAGAATGAAATCTTTTGGCAAGAACTGATTTGGCGCGAGTTTTTTATGCAAATTCTCTGGCATTTTCCTAAAACGAAAGACGAAGCCTTTAAATCAAAATACGATAGAATTGAATGGCGTAATAACGAAGATGAATTCGAAAAATGGAAAAATGGACAAACGGGCTATCCTTTGGTAGATGCAGGGATGCGACAGCTAAATGAAACAGGATTTATGCACAATCGCGTACGAATGTTGGTCGGGAGTTTCCTATGTAAACATTTATTGATTGATTGGCGCTGGGGCGAAGCTTATTTTGCCGAAAAATTACACGATTACGAAATGGCTAGCAATGTCGGAAACTGGCAATGGGTTGCCGGAAGCGGTGTAGATGCCTCTCCTTATTTTAGGATTTTTAATCCAACCACACAGATTGATAAGTTCGATAAAGACCGGAAATACATTAAAAAATGGGTTCCAGAATTTGATTCAGACGATTATGTCGAAAAAATGGTAGACCATAAAGAAGCCCGTGAGCGCTGTCTTAAAGTGTATAAATCCGCAGTTAATTAACCTCTTTATGTATAAATTTTTAAAATTCATTATATTTTTTTGAATTTTATATAATATTTTAACATCACTTACGTTACATAAGTGTAAAGACTTAAAAAGTCTTTATTTGAAATAACCATTTCACTAAACAATTTTTCAAGCCCCGTTTGGTCTCGGGGCTTTTTCTATGGTCTTATGTATCTAACAGTTTCTTGAGAGAAATACTGATTTAAAATCCTTAATTTTAAGTCATTAACTAAAACAATCAAAAACATGAACACACAAGACGTAGCAAAAAAATGGAAAGCCATGTGCGAACAAGGTAAAAACCTGGAGTGCATCAATGAACTTTATGCCGAAAATGTAGTCAGTAGAGAAATGCCAGGCATGCCCGATGAAGTTATTGAAGGACGCCAAAACGTTTGGAATAAAAGTAAAGAATGGTTAGAGAATGTAGAAGACTTCCACGCCAGTAGTATCAGTGAACCTGTCGTTGCAGGCAATTTCTTTTCAGCTAAAATGGGCTTTGATTGCACCTTTAAAGATAGAGGAAGACAACAAATGGAAGAAGTTTGCGTCTACGAAGTCAAGGATGGGAAAATTGCTAGTGAGCAGTATTTCTATTCGATGTAGAGTATTGTTTTTTGTCATTACGAGGACGCCGAAACTTCGGGGGACGTGGTAATCTTTTGAATGACAGCAATTTCATATCAAGAGATTGCCACATCACGCTTGGGCGTGATTCGCAATGACGATTTTTATTTAGAAATTTACCTGCTTTTATACTGAAATTTGGGATAGCATCACAAATCAATTTTCATCTAAACTCACCTAAACAACCTAATCTATCCGTTCAATCTTAGCGCCAATAGCACGCAATCGCGTGTCTATATTTTCATAACCTCGGTCTATCTGCTCGATATTATGAATGGTGGATGTTCCTTTAGCAGAAAGCGCTGCAATCAATAAAGAGACCCCAGCTCTAATATCTGGTGAAGTCATGGTTGTTGCCTTCAGTTGCGATTGAAAATCGTGACCAATAATTGTTGCGCGGTGTGGGTCACAAAGAATAATCTTGGCACCCATATCAATAAGTTTATCTACAAAGAATAAGCGACTTTCAAACATCTTTTGATGTACAACTGCCTCTCCTCTAGCCTGTATGAGCACGGTTAAAATAATACTTAGCAAATCGGGGGTAAATCCTGGCCATGGCGCATCAGAAATAGTTAAAATAGACCCATCAATATAATTCTGGATTTCATATCCATCCGTGTGTGCAGGAATGTAGATATCATCACCTTTACGTTCAATTGTAATACCAATTTTTCTAAAGACATTCGGGATTTGACCTAAATCATCCCAGCTGACATCCTTGATAGTCAATTCGCTTTTGGTCATTGCCGCCAAACCTATCCAACTTCCTATTTCAATCATATCCGGAAGCATTCTATGCTCTGTACCACCTAAAGCTTCAACGCCATCAATAATCAACATGTTAGAACCAATACCTGAGATTTTGGCTCCCATACGATTCAGCATTTTACATAGCTGTTGTAAATAGGGCTCACAGGCCGCATTGTAAATGGTGGTTTGTCCTTTGGCTAATACCGCCGCCATAACAATGTTAGCCGTTCCGGTTACAGAGGCTTCATCTAAAAGCATGTAAGTGCCTTTCAACTCGTCAGCCTCAACTCCATAGAAATAGTCTTCTCTGTTATATCGAAACTTTGCACCGAGATTGATAAAACCTTCAAAATGTGTATCTAAACGTCTACGACCAATCTTGTCGCCACCTGGTTTAGGAATGTAACCTTTTCCGAAGCGCGCCAACATCGGCCCAACAATCATGATGGAGCCACGTAAGCCTCTACCTTCTTCCTTAAAGGCTTCGGATTCTAAATATTTCAGATTAACATGTTCTGCCTTAAATGAGTATTTTCCAGAGCCAAGTTTATTCACCTCAACACCTAGATTCTCTAAAAGGGCAATCAGTTTATTAACATCAACAATGTCAGGGATATTTTCAATCGTAACGGTTTCAGGAGTGAGAAGTACAGCACATAAAATCTGTAATGCTTCGTTTTTTGCACCTTGAGGCGTTATGGCTCCTTTTAACTGGTTGCCACCTTCAATCTTAAATGTTCCCATAAACTACTAGTAACGTTTTCTGTTGGAGTATTTTTTCTTGTTATTGCTTTTTTTGTTGTTAGCACTCTTACCACTTCCGTATTTACTTTTAGTTCGTAAAAGGCTGTTAGCGTCGGTAAGGTCTTCCTCGGAATTTTTGAGATTCAGTTTCCCGTCAGATAACTCGTAAAGATGTTCAAAGATGACATCATCCTCAACAGTATCCTTGTTCCAGTTAAGGAAGCATTTTTTCATGTGGTTGGCAATGGTATAGACCAAAGCCTCTTTTAACTCGCCATCTTCCCAAGTAATGGCAACATCAATCATCGTTTTAATGTTGTTTCCATAAAAACGATACTTAGGATGATTCTGTGGATATTTTAAAGGCTCAGGGCGGGCATAAATCACTTCGCGCTCTGGTTTCTCATAAGGGGAATCAACGTCCAATTCAAAATCGGACATAATAAATAATTGGTCCCACAGTTTATGCTGAAAATCGGGCACATCACGCAAATGCGGTTGTAAATTACCCATGACCGAAATAATGGCTTTCGCCACCTTATTACGCTCTTCTTTTGTTTCTAAACTTTTGGCGTGGTTAATCATCTTTTGCAGATGACGTCCGTATTCTGGAATGATTAAATGCTCACGCTCTGTATTGTACTCTAAATTGTCTATCAAAATTGTAAAAATGTGTAGTAAAACTAATGTGACCCGAAGTCTCTAGGTCTAAGCGCAAAATACGAAAAAATATTCGCCTACCTACTTTTTAAAGCGAAATTACGCCCTCTACCTTTTCGGCCACTTCTTTGTATTTTTCAATGACCGCATCTGGGTTTTTCATGCGTACATTAATGGACACGCTGGTGTATTTTGCGTTTTTGGACGCTTGTGTATTGATGATAGCGCCCAAATGATTAAAAATATCTTCAATTTGCTTAATTTTCGACGCATCAGTCTTTACAATAAACTTATAAAGGTAAGGCGATGGCCACATGGCGGTATCTTGCAATTGCCCTTTTAACTTAATGTAAAATTCTTCTGTTTTATCTGCTGAACTCATAGCCTAATTTAAGTCGCAAAGATACGTTTAACTTTGCATTTTTTATTTCCTTATTTAATCACGAATTTTACAGCCAAAACCTTGCCAAATTGAATACAAAAACCATCGTCATTACAGGCGGTCCCGGAACCGGAAAAACCACACTTATCAATGCGCTTATTGATAAGGGTTATACCTGTTTTGAAGAAATCTCTAGAGCCGTTACGCTCAAAGCACGTGAAGAAGGCATTGAACAGCTCTTTTTAACAGAGCCACTAAAGTTCAGTGAGATGCTTTTGGCGGGACGAAAAACTCAGTTTGAAGATGCTAAAGCTTCAAATGAAGACCTTGTCTTTTTAGACCGCGGTTTGCCAGACGTTTTGGCGTATATGGATTACATTGGCGATGACTATCCGCAAGAATTTATCGACGAATGCGCCAGCAATACTTATGATAAAGTCTTTATTCTAGCTCCTTGGCAAGAGATTTTTAAAAGTGATAGCGAACGTTATGAAAACTTTGACCAAGCGCTTCAAATTCATCAGTACCTGCTAGACACTTACGCTCGTTTTGGCTATGACTTAATTGATGTACCATTTGGTTCCATCGAAGACCGCGTAGCATTTATTTTAGATGCCGTAACTTTATAGTATGCATCCTATTGAAGTATTAGAGCGGTACTGGCAACACACGTCATTCAGACCTTTGCAGGAAGAGATTATCTCAGCTGTCATAGACAATGAGGACACCTTTGCGCTATTGCCAACTGGTGGTGGAAAGTCTATATGTTTTCAAATTCCGGCATTGTTGAAAGAAGGTATTTGTATCGTCGTTTCCCCTTTGGTGGCATTGATGAAAGACCAAGTTCAGCAACTGAAACAAAAAGGTATTAAAGCCATTGCTTTGACCTCTGGCATGTCTCTTCAAGATGTAGACACTCAACTCGATAATTGCATTTACGGCAACTACAAGTTTTTATATGTGTCGCCTGAGCGTCTTCAGCAAACCTTGGTTAAGGAACGTATTCAGCAGATGAACGTGAACCTTATCGCTGTGGACGAAGCGCATTGCATCAGTCAATGGGGCCACGATTTCAGACCAGCCTACCACACTATTAATGAATTACGACAACTACATCCGCATGTTAGTTGTATTACGCTTACGGCAACCGCCAAGCAAAATGTCATCGAGGATATTATTACATCGCTCGATTTATTAAACCCGAAAGTATTTAAAGCCTCGTTTGAACGCCCCAATATTAGTTACAAGGTGTTGAAGGTGGAAGATAAACTCTTTCATTTAGAACATATTTTGAAAAAGAATACAGGAAGCGCCATCGTCTACGCTCGAAGCCGAAAAGCTACGCTAGACATCAGTGCATACTTAAACAATAAAGGTTTTGACGCCACATTCTACCACGGAGGCATTACCAGCAAGGAAAAACAAGACCGTCTGCTCGATTGGACCAATAATCGTAAACGAATCATGGTTGCTACAACGGCCTTCGGGATGGGAATTGATAAGGCAGATGTGCAATCTGTGATTCATTTTAACTTACCCGAAAGTTTAGAGAGTTATTATCAGGAAGCTGGCCGTGCTGGACGAAATGGCAAACCTGCCGAAGCCACGATATTGACCAAAGCCATTGATGCTTCGCATTTAAAAGGGCAGTTTTTGGGTACCATTCCGTCCGTAGATTTTGTGAAAGTGGTGTATAGAAAGCTCTGTAACTATTTTCAGATTTCGTATGGCGAAGGTCAAGAAACCCAACATCAATTGAACTTTTTGGAGTTTTGTAAGACTTACGATTTAAAAGCGAATCTCACCTACAACAGTTTAAAAATCCTTGACCGTAATAGCATCATTAGTTTTAATGAGCGCTTTAATTATAAAACGAAAGTTCAGGTTGTGGTGAGTAATCCGGCGTTATTTCAATATTTAGAAAAGCAACCGAGTTTAGCTCTGCCACTAAAAGCACTCTTGAGAACTTATGGTGGCATTTTCGATTTTCAAACAAAAATTGATTTAAATATTCTAAGTACGAAAGTCAATATTTCTGAAAAAGCTTACATACGCGTATTAAAGCAATTAGAAAAAGACGGGATTTTAGAATTAGAATTAGCCAATACCGATTCAGAAATTACATTCATCGTACCGCGTGAAGATGAAAAAACCATAAATCCCATTGCTAAAACCATCAACCAGCAGTCAGCAGTTAAGCACGAGCAGGTCAACTCAGTGCTTCACTATATAGATAACGATACCATTTGCAGAAGTTTGCAATTGCTTCAGTATTTTGGAGATACTTCAGGAAAACCTTGTGGTATCTGTTCGGTATGCGTTACTAAAAAGACACCGATATCCTCTCGTACTTTAGTGGATAATTCAAAGCTAATTCTACAGACATTGCAATCTGAAGATTTATCTTCGCGCCAATTATTACAACGATTAGATGTCTCTGAAGCCGAATTACTTTCAAGCTTAACACATCTTTTAGAGCAAAGAAAAATACAGCTGACTTCGACAAACACCTATACTTATGTCAAAACCTAGAGATTTACGCATCGTTTTTATGGGCACGCCCGATTTTGCGGTAACCATATTAAAAGCCCTTTTAGAAAATGATTATAATGTCGTCGGCGTAATTACCGCTCCAGACAAACCTGCAGGCCGAGGACGAAAGTTGCGGGCATCGGCAGTTAAGGAATTTGCTTTAGAACAAAATTTGAATATCCTTCAGCCCACCAATTTAAAGTCTGAAGCATTTGTAGAAACTCTTAAAGCCTTAAATGCTAACCTTCAAATTGTGGTAGCCTTTAGAATGTTACCGAAGGTGGTTTGGCAAATGCCGGACTATGGCACCTTTAATCTTCATGCATCACTTCTTCCCGATTATCGTGGCGCCGCTCCGATTCATTGGGCCATTATCAATGGGGAGACAAAAACTGGAGCAACTACGTTCTTTATTGATGAGAAAATTGATACCGGCGCTATTATTTTAAAATCAGAAATTGAAATAGGACCTAATGAAACCGTAGGAAGTCTTCACGACAGATTAATGCATTTGGGTAGCGACTTAGTTATAGAAACGTGCAAACTCATTGAAGCGGACAAGGTCACTACAACCATTCAACCACAATCTGATGATTTAAAAACGGCTTACAAACTCAATAGAGACAATTGCAAAATAGATTGGGAGGCTTCACTTGATACTATATATAATAAGATTAGAGGTTTAAACCCTTTTCCCAGTGCATGGTGTTATCTTGAAAACGGCAAAGAGAAGGAAGCTGTCAAGATTTTTGGTTGTGATAAACTGGAGGAGCACCATCAGTTTGCCAACGGAACTATTCATTTAAAGGACAATCAGTTATATGTGGCATGCAAAAATGGCTATATAAAAGTGAATGAATTGCAGTTGCCAGGGAAGCGGAAAATGACTACAAAAGCACTTTTAAATGGCTACGATTTTGAAAAATCAGCCAAAATGCTCTAAACCCTTATGGGCATTGACTTTCCGAAAACATCGATAAACGACACAGCTTTATTAACATTTCACCCTAGTTATCAACAAAACCGCGTGTTTATTGGGCTAATACTTGCATAAGTGCATTATACTGATAAATTTGTTATCGGTTTTTAGCACTAAGGCTATTAACTTAATTTAATAATTTTAAAATCTATATTTATGAACAAGACAGATTTAGTCAACAGTATGGCAGAGAACGCTGGAATCACAAAAGCAGCTGCTAAGAAAGCATTAGACGGTTTATTAATCGATATCGAAGGTTCTCTACAGAAAGGAAACAGAGTTTCTTTAGTTGGTTTTGGATCTTGGTCAGTTTCTAGAAGAGCTGCGAGAGACGGAAGAAACCCACAAACAGGAAAAACTATCAAAATAAAAGCAAAAAATGTAGTGAAATTTAAGGCAGGTTCTGACTTAAGTGATGCTGTAAACTAAGCCAACTTTTATAAGATAAAGAGAACCCTGACCTAAGTGTCAGGGTTTTTTTATACCTATTTTTAAAACTAATCACTTGTTTTATAGTGTATTTAGTTGTAGCTTTAATAAACAATCAATTTTTAATATGCCAATCGTAAAACCACAGAAAGGGAATCTGCTGATCGCCGAACCCTCCATTATTGGTGACATGTCTTTTAATAGGGCGGTCATTCTATTGGCGGACCATACACATTTGGGTTCTGTAGGATTTATTCTAAACAAGCCTCTTAATTATAACTTAAAGGATTTAATTGAAGGTACCGATTCTGAATTTCCGATTTACAACGGTGGCCCTGTTGAACAAGACAATCTCTACTTTATCCATAAATCACCAACATTGATTCCTGATAGTATAGAAATAGCCAATGGAATATATTGGGGAGGTGATTTTAGTATTGTATTGGATTTAATCAACAAGTCTGAATTAACCCAAGACGATATTAAATTCTTCCTAGGCTATTCTGGTTGGGATGAAAACCAATTAGATTCTGAACTCGCATCAAATGCTTGGTTAGTCAGTCAAAACAATTATGAGAATAGTATTCTTTCTAAAGGCGAAACCACATTCTGGAAGGAAAAAATGCTAGAACTCGGTGGTGAATATAGCATTTGGTCTAATGCTCCAGAAAACCCAAGCTATAATTAGGACAAGCGCATTTTGCCGTTAACCAATTGCAAAACATCTTTTGCAGTTTCGTTTCCGTAGGACTTCTTCCTGTATTTACCGATAGATTGTATTACAATTATTACATTAGAAATAAACAACTCATCCGCTTTCTGAAGTTCAAATGGTGATATTGATGCCTCTTCAACCTTGTAGTTAGGGTTGTTCTTTAAAGCATCCAATATCTGCTTACGCATTACGCCATTTAAACAGCCATCTTCTAAAGGCGGGGTTTTTATGATATCGTCTTTTACTAAAAACAGGTTTCCATTTAACGCCTCGATTACAGATTTATTAGTGTTCAATACCAAACAATTATCCCAGCCATTCTCCTCGGCATAAATACTACCTAAAACTGAAATACTTTTAGAATTGGATTTTAACCCTGAAAGCAATCCAGGCGCCATCATAAAATCCTTATACAAATCAACCGTGTAATCTTCAAACGGAAGCATTCCGTAAAACGGATTATCATGAGGTTCAGCTATAATATTGAAGCCTACATTAGAGTCTTTATTCGGTTTGTATTTTCCTCCTTCTCCTCTATCCACGTTCAATCTTACTCTGGACGATTTGGCCAAAAGATTATTTTCTTCAACTGTTTTTAATATTTCGGATTCAAGGAATTCCATGGTAAAGGTCATGGGAATCGTCATTCTTAAGATTCTCATGGAAGACATTAACCGAAAATAATGGTCTTCCCAAAACAGGATTTTTCCGTTGACGACCTTTAAAGTTTCAAACAGGGCGTCGCCGTATTTATAACCCCTATTTTCTAGGCTAAGATTGGCCTGTTCAGATTGAATTAATGTACCGTTAATATTGACCATAAAAAAGTCCCAAGATTTTACTGACTAAAATTTCGGGACAAAGATAAGTTGTTCGTATTGTTTTTAACGCGAACCTAAGACTTGTTTTAGGCTAGAAATCATATTTTCCCAAAGCATCTTGGATTCGTCAACCTCGTCATCTTCGGCAAAGTCAGTCACCATCAATGACACATCCTTGGTGATTTCATCGACCTGGATGCGCAATTCAAAAAAGTAAGATTCCCCATCTTCCTCGTCATCCATCCATCTGAACTTAATACGTTCACCACTTTTCTTACCTAATAGCTTGGCACGTTCTTCACTTCCGTCCCAAATAAAGGTAAATATTTCGCCTCTACTGTTGACGTTATCCGCGTACCATTCTGAAAGCCCAGAAGGCGTTGAGATATATTGAAATAACAACGTTGGTGACGCTTGTATGGGAAACTCTAATTCGTATTTAATTCTATCGTCCATGTAAGAAAAATTATTGGCTCAATATATAACTTTTTGGCTCGTGTTAAAACAAACGGAAAGAAAAATAATTTTTTGATTTTAGTATTTGTAACGATTGATTTTGTTTCTATATTTGCACCCGCATTTATGGCGAGGTAGCTCTCATAAAGCTTAGGGCTCATAACCCTAAGGTCAAAAATGCAGAATTAATGGCGAGGTAGCTCAGTCGGTTAGAGCGTCGGATTCATAACCCGGAGGTCACGAGTTCAATTCTCGTTCTCGCTACTATATTAAGATCGCGCACAAATAAACGGTTTGGTTCACACTAAACCGTTTTTTTTATGCATTCTTTTTATGATTTGGTTATTTTTGAAAACCTAAATGAACACGATTCGGAACACAATTTGGAACACGCCCTACCCTACTCAAAACCTAAAATCTACGATGCAAAAGGTGACCTCTCTAAGCGATGGTATCTCTACTTTTCCTATTTAGATCCTGAAACTGGCAAACTGAAACGCTGTAAGAATATTTATGGTAAAACCAATAAATACCATACCAAGGAAGCCAGATATAGTATTCTCTCTACCTACAGAAGACAGTTATTAAAATTGCTAAAAGAAGGTTACAGTCCGTTTGAGGATAATTCTCAGCGCGTAAATAAGGATAAAAAGGCAATAGAAATGGCTGAACCAACGCCAACAATTGAGGTTGAAAATGAGCCAACTGAGGTCAAAAAAATTGAAACTTCGAAAAAACGACCCGACGGCATTACGAAGACTACACATTCCGAAAAAACCATTAAAGAGGCTTTTGATTTTGCATTGGATCTAAAAGAATCTGTAGTCGGTTTTTCAACGCATAGAGATTATAAAAATAGAGCATATCAATTTATGGCTTGGCTTGAAGAATATATGCCCGAAATAGACTATGCTTCCCAATTAGACAAATCTGCTATCAATGGGTTTTTGAATGATTTGCAACTCAATGCTTCGGCTCGTAATAGAAATAACCACAGAACTAATCTTAGTGCGTTACTGCAGGTAATGGAGGACAATGATATTATTGCCCATAATTATATCAAAAATATAAAGCCACTAAAGTCAATCCCCAAACGGAATAAAACATATTCACTGGAGCTACAAGAAGAGATTTTTACCCATTTGGAGGAAGCTGATCCTATTTTGCTTCTCTTTATCAAATTCATATCTTTTAATTTATTAAGGCCTATTGAAGTTTGTAGGCTCAAGGTCGGTGATTTAAATCTCAAAGAGAAAACGATAACCTTTAAGGCAAAAAACAGTCCTTTAAAAACCAAAATTATACCTCAAATTTTACTGGATGACCTTCCAGATCTCTCAAATATAAAGTCGGATCATTTTTTATTTACACCAGACAAAATTGGAGGGCCTTGGGAAGCTACAGAAAACAATCGTAGAGATTATTTTACTAAACGCTTTTTAAAAGTGGTGAAAAAGCCATTCAATCTCGAAAAAAATTACACAATGTATGGCTTTAGACACACCTTTATAACCAAACTATACAAAGCCTTGATTAAGACGTCTACACCATTTGCCGCAAAGTCACAATTAATGTTGATAACAGGACATTCCACCATGACTGCTTTAGATAAGTATTTAAGGTCTATTGATGCAGAATTGCCGGAAGATTATTCCAACTTACTAGATATGGACTAAATGAAAAATACTTTTAACGATCTAAAGCTTAAAAAGTATAAGGGATTCCTATTTTATTTCAATGATGAGATTTATGACCATCTAGAAAAACAATTGGGGCCAGAAACTTTGCCAAAGTCATTAAGTAATAAGGTCATTTTACTAGATAATGATGGGAAACAAGAAGTTATTTCTGAAAGGACGAATTTGTTACCCATATACAGTAAACAACAAACTCTTGATGAAATTCTTTTTGAATTAGGATCTCTTTCCAAAGAAATGCCAGAAAATCTTTTTATAACTGCGCTTCGTAAGTATGAGGCATATTTGAAATTTGATTTGGAATGGTCGATTTGGATGCTGTCTAGTTTAAATGTAGAACAACCAATAAATCATAATAAATTGGAAAAGGCGTTCGAAGTACAATTTAAAGCCTTTCAAAAACATCATTTTGATGTCACTGATTCCTTTAAGCTGAAACCAACACATAATTTACCCAAAATGTCTTTTCCTAAAGCCCTACTAAAACGTCTCAAAATTAACAAAGATAACCCTGTTTATAAAATACCAAATAGTAAAGACGACAATAGAAAATCTAAAGAAAAGGCTACGCCCAAAAGGAATAAAAATTCTCTGATTAGTGATGAGGAAGCCAGACAGTATTTACTGAAGTCTGTTTTTGATATAGGTATTTGATTGGAAAAGATGTTAGAACATAATAGGAATAAATGAATATTGAATGCTCTGCTAACATCACTATATGTAGCAAAAACTATGGGTCGTGATTTGATTAGAAAAAGCAGATAATTGAAAAAATCTTATTTCCTTTGATGGATAAAAATTAGGCTCTTTTTTCAATTATCCAATAGCAATCATCTTTAAAAATACCAAAATCCTACCTTCTTAATTTAAACCATCATGTAATCTATCTTCCTCAAAACGCTTTTCTAAAAATTTATATAGTAAATAAGAGCATAGGATACCCAGTGGAATCATTAATAAGCTAAATAATGTTTCATTTAGAGCATCGACAGATCCTGGACTTACAAATTCCATAAATAGAGCTATAATAAAACTACTTATTATGATTCCTGCATAATAAACAACAATACCTAATATAGCCAATCCCCACTTGCTTTTATCATGGGATTCTGCGAGTTTATAAAAGTATTTCCCTATCCAGTATAGTAAAAGTAAGCCGAGCATAATTTCAATTTATAATTTCAAATCTAACAGAATACACTAATATTAACAATAAATTAATGCAGGATTTTATTTTTATAATCTATAAATTCAATCAATAATTATATTGTAGAAATTGGCAAATGTCAAGAGATCCGAGAGTAAAATCTGATTTTGTTAGTCATCAACGGACGACCAACGGTCTAGCAACATTCTATCAAGGATATAAAATTGGATTTTTACTTCAAATGCAGTAGTAACTACCTCAAATGAGGTATTTACCAACGGTCTACCAACGGTCTACCAACGGTCTACCAACGGTCTACCAACGGTCTACCAACGGTCTACCAACGGTCTACCAACGGTCTACCAACGGTCTACCAACGGTCTACCAACGGTCTACCAACGGTCTACCAACGGTCTACCAACGGTCTACCAACGGTCTAC
Source organism: Winogradskyella maritima (assembly GCF_042650215.1). Classification (NCBI taxonomy): domain Bacteria; kingdom Pseudomonadati; phylum Bacteroidota; class Flavobacteriia; order Flavobacteriales; family Flavobacteriaceae; genus Winogradskyella; species Winogradskyella maritima. The sequence goes on from NZ_JBHSAT010000001.1 coordinate 131,950, forward strand.
CAACGGTCTACCAACGGTCTACCAACGGTCTACCAACGGTCTACCAACGGTCTAATTAAAATCAAATTTTAATACAAGAAAAAAAAAGCTGAAAAGATATTACCTAATTAATAACGATTAAATTCTATAACTCATAATTAATTGTCTGCATTACTTCTTTAAAACTAAGTAATCCTGATTCTAAATTTTCAATAATTTCATTAGCTAAAATATCTGGATCGGGTAAATTGTCTAAATCAGTTAGGCTTTTGTCTTTCAGCCAAAATATATCTAAACTCGTTTTGTCTCTTGCAATGATATCATCATAAGTATATTTTCTCCATCGTCCTTCTTCGTTTTCTTCGCTCCAAGTTTCTTGTCGTTTGTTAATGTTCTTACCGTTATACAGCTCAATAAACTCTCTTAAATGCTCTTGACGCATTGGGCTTTTCTTCGGTGTATGGTGTACGTTTGTTCTGTAATCGTAAAACCAAATATCTTTTGTCCAATGGTCTTTGCTTGCTGGTTTATTGGTAAAAAATAGAACGTTTGCTTTTACGCCTTGTGCATAAAATATACCTGTTGGTAATCGTAATATGGTATGCAGTTCTGTTGTTTTTAATAATTGTTTACGGACTTCTTCTCCTGCGCCTCCTTCAAATAAAACATTATCCGGAAGAACAACTGCAGCTTCCCCGTTTATTCTCAATTGTGTTTTTATGTGCTGTAAGAAATTTAATTGCTTGTTGGATGTAGTCTCCCAAAAATCTTGACGATTATAACTTAAATCTTCTTTTACTATTTCGCCTTGTTCGTTGGTAAAAGTCATACTACTTTTTTTGCCGAAAGGCGGATTTGCTAAGACATAATCATAACGTTCGCCATCATCTGCAATTAAGGCATCATTTGGATTTATAAATGATTCTCCGTCTATTTCTCCAATGTTGTGCAAATACATATTCATTAAGCACATACGGCGCGTATTGGCAACAATTTCATTTCCATAAAAGGTTTTGTTCTTTAAAAACTCCTTTTCCTCTCGGTCTAATTTGTTGTTATCTACAATCCAATCGTACGCAGCTAAAAAGAAACCACCTGTACCACAAGCTGGGTCTACAATGGTTTTCATTGGTTTGGGTTCTATACAAGCCACCATTGTTTTAATTAAAGCTCTTGGTGTAAAGTATTGCCCTGCACCACTTTTGGTGTCTTCGGCATTTTTTTCTAGTAATCCTTCATAAATTTTACCCTTTATATCTGCTCCCATCATCGACCAATCTTCTTTGTCAATGAGATTGATGACTTTAAGCAATTTTGCTGGGTCTTGAATTTTATTTTGGCTCTTGGTGAAAATCTGACCAAGTGTACCTTTTTCTGTAGAAAGCGTACGTAACAATTGACTGTAAAAAGATTCTAATTCTGAACCACGTTTACTGGATAATGTTTCCCAATTACAAGTTTCAGCATCTTCAATTTCGTTGCCTTCAACATCTTTTAGCTTTGGAAACACCAAACCTTTATTATAAGGTGGTTTATTGAGTTCATCTACCATTTTTAAGAATAACAAATAAGTGATTTGTTCTAAATAATCGCCATAACCAACACCATCATCACGTAGTACGTTGGCGAGGTTCCATATTTTTGATATTATTGTTGCGTCTGTCATTTGCTTATTTCCAAATAATTTTAGTGATTTCGTACAATAGTTTGTGTCTTTCTTCTAATTCTTCTGGACCAAATTTATCCATATGTCTAAAGTCTAGACTATGCTTTTTCATCATATCTTTAAAATCTAATTTAGATTTATAAGTATCTTCTCGTAATGTCTCATTCCAATAGAGTGTGTTACTGTATGATTTTAATTTTTGTTCATATTTCTCATTATTACTACTTTGATTATCTCTACCCTTTAATAGTAACAATCCACCCAATCTATTTCTCTCTCTATGAAAAACTTCATCATCATTATCAAATAACTCATAATTTTCATCATTTTCCGAAACAATATGTTCTATATGAAAGCCATTTTTCGAACCTGTATTTCTTATTAAATCATACATGTTTCGTTTTAATTCTAAATTTGTATTATCTGCTATAAATCGTTCTATTCTCGCAAAGAAATAGCGTTTAAATCTTATATCTAAAGAAATACCTGCATCTTTAAAATAAGAATACGAGAGTGTGTTAGTGATCTTAGAACCTCTTGATGCTGAAAGCATTTCTAACAAATATTTATCAAAGATTTCTCTGTGACTTTCTACAGGCATATCTTTTATGTCTGCATTTAATTTATATACATTAGTTGCAAACAAATTTGAGTCATATCCTTGTTGCAGAAGCAAGAGATTGTAAAGTCTATCTAACTCGTAGGCAATTGAATCTATCTTTCTTTTTTCATCGCTATCATTCAACTTACAAGCAGAAATAATGAGCATATATTGAGTATTTCTATCGAGTAATGCATTATAAAATATTTCTCTGTGCTCATCATTTTCAAAACTAAACTTTAATAATTTCTCATATAAATTGGTGTAGTATTTAAAATCATTTAATAAGAAGCTTTTAACGTTGGTAGTATTATGGTCTAGGTCTAAATGTTCCTTTACGAAATCTGAAAATAGTGTTCTATGGTAATCATTATCAAACCTATTGGCTTCTGCTCTAGTTTTAGAAAATTTTGCTTTTAAATAGAAAGTGAAGAAATCATCTATTTCATCATCGTGATAACTATTTATCTTTTTAACTTGATTTTCCCAAATATCATTTATTTTTAATTGATTCAATTCATCTTTATCAATTTGACCAAGTAACTTCCCTTTTAAAATTTCATAAGGTTTTAGTTTAACTCCTCTATCATTAATCACTTCAAAAACCATTGGCACTTCAGTTTGCTCAACGGTTAAGTTGATTAAAACTAATCTGTATAAAAAGTAATAAGTAAATGTTTCGAAAGCATGTTTAGAAGTGATTTGTTGTTTTATGTAATTATTTATTATCACATAATTATCAACTATATTTTTAGAAGTTACTCCAGATGAAATATCTATAGATTTTAAATCTTCTACACCCTTCGTCAAATCCTCAAATACATTTATTGCTTTTTCGTGTCGCATCCAAAAAGAATAATCTCCACCACTATAACCTGCAACTTTGCTCTCAATCCATCTTGTAAATGGTTCTGTACAACCAAATTCTTTAGATTTATGTAGCAATACAATTAAAATAATTGTCAAGGTTGTAAGTCGTTGCTGTCCATCAACAACATAAACTTTACCATCAACAATGTTGGTGACGTATGTATTGAGATAGTACCAATTATATTTAGACATTACATTTTCCTTATTAGCATCTAGACTTTTAAATTCTTCATAGTTATTATTAAACTGATAAAAAATATCATCAAGTAATCTCTTAACAGGTGGTTCTGTCCATTTATAATCTCTTTGGTAGAAATCTATATAGTAAGTGGTGTTTGAAAACACTCTATCTATATTTTGTTTGTCTGGTGATATATCCATTTTCCTTATTTCTTATTTCTTATTTTGTTTCTCTTTTTTAATCCGCTCCAACAAAACACTAGCAGACTCATAATCCTTGTCGGCTTTACATGTAGCAATTTCTTCTTCGCTTAACAGTTTACCTTCAAATGCTTTCTTCAAAATGCTTTGGCGTAGGGCTTGGGCTTTTTCTAAACTGTCTACAATGTCTTTTTCTACTTTATCACAAACCGATAAACGACTTTCTATATCGCTGACGATTTGATGTTGTTCTTTTAAAGAACAAGAAGGAACTAAATATGCCTTGAGAGAATTTGCATCAATGCTTTCAACAGTTGTTCCATCTTTTGAACAAGAATGCCTTATATCAGATTCATTTCCTTGTAGAAACCAGTAAACATATTCCGTGCTCCAACTATCATTAAGAGAAACTGTTTGAATATCTTGATTTACACAAAGCTTTGTTTTTGCAATAGCAATTGGAAAAATTCTTCTTAAAATACCGCTTCGCATTACAAATAAAAGAGCGTCTTTTTCAATCCATTTAGTACTAGAGTTTGGAATAGCAATTTCTGTAATATGTCTTTCCGTATCGTGAATTTCTTTAGTTTTTACATCACGAGAACTAACCCAAGGTATTTTGCCATTTTCCCAATATTCTTTAACTTGACGACTTGGTGTTCCTCCACCTTTCCATTCTCCACATTCTTTTAATGGCTTAAATTCTTTAATTCCCTCAAAAGCCTTTTTTAAAACTGCTTGTCTATAAACAACCAATTGGTCTTGTGCTTTTTTAAGGTCTGAAATACCGCTATCTAAACTGCTAAATAATTCTTCTATTTTTTTGACAATTGCTTTTTGTTCTACTAAAGGTGGAAGAGGAAAAGGAATATCATTTATTGTTCTTGATGAAAGATGTTTGACCGTTACAGCAGAAGTTTCACTATGAATTGCATCTAGATAAGGTTGAATACATAAAAACAAAAATTCTTTTTCATAATGATTAGAGTTGAAAAGTATTCTACAAACTCGCTGATTTAATAATCCTTTTTTTCCTGGCCATTTTGAAACCTTGAAATCTCCATCCATTCCAATCAGAATATCTCCTTTTGAAACTAAAAATTCATCTTTATATTCTCCTGAATAGAGATTTTGTGTTTCTGAAGAAAAAATATCTCTAATTCTAATTAATGGTAATCCTTCATTATGGTTAAATAATTTCGAAGAAAATGCATAACCATTTTGAACAGTCGCAATATGTTTTAATTGAACTCTTTCCCAATCATCGGCAATGACTAATTGTGGATGAGTTCCTTTTTCAATAATTTGTATTGGTGTTAATCCTAATGCCATTATTTTCCTCCTCCTATTATTTTCTCAATCATACTTCCTCCTGGCATTGTTGGTGACGCATCATCCTTTAATAGACCCGAATCAGCTCGACTAAATAGAGATTGCATTATTAAGTGTTGTTCAGTTGGGTCTATGTTTTTTTCTTTTTTGAGTGCTAAAAACACATATGCTAATTGCTCTCGTTCTTCTGCATCTCTTACCAAGTGATAAGAACTAAACGTAAGCTTAGAAAATATGCGAATGGCAAATGCTAAAAATGAAACAAAGGTTATGAATACAATAGACCATCGTATTGCACTAGCGGAAGTAGAAAACAAATCTTTGATAGTGCCATCCGATATAAAGTACAAAACTGCTCCAAGAGATATAATGGCAATTACCGAACATGCAATTAAGCCAATTAACCATTTTTCACCTTCCTTTTTTAGCTTAACTGCCCTATCGTTCCAGTATTTTGCGGGCGCTTCTAATTTGAGTTTTTCTTTATAGATGGCTTCTAAATCTTTAAAGGCTTTATCAGAAGCTGTTAAAAAACTTGAGAACTCATTTTGGCTATGAGATTTCCAAGTTTCATACTGTGTGTTCTTCTTTCGAATTAATCGTGAGATAGCTTCTTCTTTCTCAAGATATTCTTTTTCTTTTTCAGCAATATGATCTGTAACGTTTTTATCATTTTGCTCAAGATTCTTGACGTATTCAGATCGCACTCTGCTTAAGGTTTGTCTTTCACTATTGCGTCTTTTAACAAGGTCAGCGTCTTGAGTAAAAAACTCATAGGCTCTATGCCATCCGATAAAATAGTTCTTATCTACATTGTTATATTCAAAATTACCATCCGTAAAGAAATCGTAGGCACCTTGAGCAGAACCTTTGAAATTTGATTCTAATTTGAAAATAAAATCAACAATGGGAGATTCTTTATTGAAAAAATGATTGTAGCCTTGCTGGCTTTTTTCAAGAAACTTTTCTAATTGGTACCAATCGCTTTTAGGATTTCCATTCTTTACCTTGAGATTCCGTCTAACAAAAGATTCAATATTTTTTACGCACTCATCGAAGTGTTGTTTGGAGTGGCTAAAAATTTGTGGAAGTTGCTCTACTTGATTAAAAAACTCATATTGCTTTTTAAAAAATTGATATATGATATCTAAACCTGTCAATTCTATGCTAAATGAAGCATAAGGATAGTAAATTGCTATGCTCATAGAATTGTACCAGTTCTTTTCTTCTGATTGACGAATTAATTCTCTTATTTCTGTGACGTTCATTTTAAGCTGCTAATACCTTATTCAGTTCTTCAATTATTTCGTTCATTTCCTTACCAAACAGTTGATACATTTTTCCTTTGCCACCTTTGGCATCAAAAGGTGTGTAGTCTAAATCGTCTATTTCTATATGGTAACTGCTTACTACGTGGTCTTTTATCATTCGTAACCAATCTAATTGTTCTTGCGTAAAGCGGTTGTGTTGCCCTGCGTTTTGCTTAAAAATCCACGTTATAAAATTATTTTCAATGGTTTTGTCGTAGGCTTTCAATTCGCTATCTATTCCACAAGCTCTTCTAATTAAAGATACCAATGCAGTTAATTCATCTTTGGGTTGTTTGCTTTTTACGTCTTCTAAAGTTGCATAAGCATCCCAAACATAATCTGGTGCTAAAAGAGGTTTTTCTAGTTGTAGTTTTTCCATTACGTCTTTTATCATTTTAAACGTAATGTCTCTGCGATTGTACGGTTGATTGTAAAAAATACTCAAAGCCTTAATTTCGTCTTTGTTAGCTTCTAAATATTCGGTAAAATCTTTTACAATTTCGGTTGCTTTATCTACAGAAGTGGTTTCCCATTCACTTTTTGTAACCGTATCTATGTTTACGCTGTCAATAATTTGTTCGTGTTGTTTACGAACATTATCCAAATAGCCATTTAACTCTCCGTTAAACGTTTTAGTTGCTTCTAAAATTAATTGCTCTTGAGCATCTTTTTTAGCTTCTTCTATTAAAGCTGGTGTTTGGTCTTGAACAGGGATTTTGTCAATCTCAATTTGCGCTTTCGTTTCAATTTCGTCTTGGTCAAAAGCTGTAATTAATTCTTTGGTAATTTGTTTTAAGTTTTTACCACCAGAATACTCTAACAATTTATCTTTTTCTTTATCCGTGATTTGTTTTTCTAAACGAATTAATCGGTTTGCTAAAGACAAAAACAAATCTTCGTCTGCAACTCCCATTGTTACTGCTCCCAATAAATCTTTCATTGGAACAGATTTTTTACGTTCTAAAGGTCTGCTGTCTGTTTTTTTAGATTTGGTAGCTCCAACAGCATCTACAATTACAAAATGCGTTTTGGTTTTTGCTGTTTTAGAGACTAATTGTAAAGTATCGCTATTAATAGTTCGTGTACCACGACCTTTCATTTGTTCAAAATAATTGATGCTTTTTACATCTCGCATAAACAATAAAACCTCTAAGGGTTTTACGTCTGTTCCTGTTGCAATCATATCAACTGTAACTGCAATTCGAGGGTAATACGAATTTCTAAAACGGTTCAAGACCGATTTTGGGTCTTCCTCTATTTTGTAAGTTACTTTTTTGCAGAAGTCGTTGCCTTCGTCAAATTCTTCTCTAATGATTTTTATAATATCGTCTGCGTGACTATCTGTTTTTGCAAAGACTAATGTTTTTGGCACTTCATATTCGCCATTTTCATCAATACGATTTGGATAAATAGTTGTTTTTAAAGCACGTTTGTATTCACGTATGATGTTTCTAATTTGGCTAGGATTAACTACTTTTTTATCTAAATCGTTGCGTTTGTACTCGGTATCTTCATCTTCTTGTTGCCAACGTTTTTTACGTGTTAGCTTGTCGCGTCTGTCTACAAACCAACCTGCTTTAATAGTTTCGCCTTTTTGAGAAATATCTGTTTCAATCGTATACACATCATAAGGAACATTTACACCATCAATTACAGATTCTTCATAAGTATATTGACTAACTACATTTTCATTAAAAAAACCGAAGGTTCTTTTATCAGGTGTTGCAGTTAAACCAATTAAAAAAGCATCAAAATAATCTAGTACTTGTTTCCATAAATTATAAATGGAACGGTGCGCTTCATCAATGACTATAAAATCAAATTGTTCAATAGGTACTTTTGGTGTGTACTCAACAGGAACAGCCTTGTTTTTTGACATTTTATTTTGAAGCCAAGAATTTTCGTTTGGATTTTCTAATTCAGCACTTTCGTCTAATTCTTCTCCTTTTAAAATAGAATACAGGCGTTGTATTGTAGAAATACAAACTTGACTGTCAGAAGCAATGTAACTTGAAGATAAACGCTGAACATTATACAGTTCTGTGAATTTTCGGTTATCGTCATTTGGCTGAAAAGTCATAAATTCCTGTTCCGCTTGCTCGCCAAGGTTTTTGGTGTCCACTAGAAACAAAATACGTTTTGCATCTGCGTGTTTTAGCAAACGATATACAAAAGTTGCAGCTGTAAATGTTTTTCCAGCTCCAGTTGCCATTTGGATTAAGGCTTTTGGTCTGTTCTTTTTGAAAGAATGTTCCAGATTATTAACTGCCACAATTTGAGCAGGACGCAATCCTGTTTCATCTAATGCAGGTATTGACAACAGTCTTTCTCGAAGACTTTTTCCCTTTTTCAACCATTCTGCAATTGTTTCTGGTTTATGAAACCAAAACACATTTCTACCTCTTGGTTTTGGGTCTCTGTAATCTGTAAAACGTGTTATGGTTCCTGTGCTTTCATAAACGAAAGGCAAAGGGTCATTGTTTAAGTATTTTAGTTTTGCGTTGGCGTAATTTGAAGATTGTTCCTCTACGACTGTAAGTCTGTGTCCTTCGTCTTCACGTTTTGCTTCTATAATTCCGACAGGTTTTCGGTCAACGAACATCACATAATCGGCAGGACCAACATCAGTTTGGTATTCACGTACTGCAATGCCTTTGCCAGCAGTGAGATCAACTTTGCTTTTTGATTGCACTAACCAACCAGCTTCACGTAGCATCTCGTCTATTTTATCACGAGCTATTTGTTCAGGATTTTGGTTGGGTTGGTTGGTCATAGGTCTAAATAAATAAAGCGTCTCCATGGAGTCGCTGTTATAATTTTAGGGTGCGATTAAAGATACAACAACAGTTGGTTTCTCAAAATTGTGTATCAAATAAAATATATTCAATTAGGCTTATTATCCATTAAGCACAAAGATTTTAAACGTACCGCGTAATAAAGCTTAAAATTCAATAGGAAAATAGGCAAGGGAACTAACTTTCCGTCCATCGATCTCACCTGCTTCAAATGATATTCCACAATTTTTAAAGATTTTGATTGCATGGTCATTTAACTCCCCCAATGATTTGTCATATGGCTGAATATAACTGATCTCCCCTGTCTTGTTAACTATAAAACTCAGATAACATTGGATTGTTTCAGAACCAGTTTTATACTTTTTGGCCTCCTTTAGCTTTGCTTGATAACATGCAATAGTAGTAGGTGACAATGGTTTTAAAGCAACTCGCTTGTCTAGAGCAGAATATGATGCAATCAAAATCTTGTCACTATCTACATCAAAATCTTTTTTAGACAATTTTACCGGGGTAATCTTTACAGCCTCTCTAGTTTCAAAATAGTCCTCGTATTCAGTTATGGATTTCATCATTATGGCACCGTTAACTTGCTTTAACTTTTCATACCAATTACCAACTTTGTGATTTTCGAAATTCTTATAATCAACTTTAATATCTTCTGAATAATAGTTTTTAGACTTACCATATTCTGAATCGTAAGATACCATATAACACGATCTGCCAAGAATTGAGATCGTACTATCCGCATGAATTTTAGACCCATAGTATTGGTAATTCGCCTTTCTAGAATCACGATAAGTAATATAAGGTAGATCAATATATTCATCGTACATCCGTTTAGATAAATCGTCGAAGGTATAAGAATAGGTCTTCTTACCATCCTTATAATATTCGGCTTTATAGTAATTGGATGTTATATAGTATTTAGAGATTTCACCCTTTTTAGTTTCGAATATGGAGTCTAAATTCACAGATTGAGATTTTGGTACAATTTCAACTTTATATTCTATAATGCCAGAAAAGTATTGTGCATGGACATAACAAGAAGAAATCATTAAAATTAAGGCAATTGTGACAGTACGCATAAAGGGTCAAAATTGTTATTAATAGTTTTAGAATACCAGTGCAATATACAATAGTGCAGACAGAGATAAAGAATATGGAGTACAGAATGAATAATTCTTAATATCCAAACGTTTTAGGAATACAATTTTCAGTGGCTAAAGTCAACGCTTAGTCATATTATTATAAGAGAAAGTCTTACCAACGCTCACATTTTAACCGAATAACATACATAGGACAATTAGTATGCAAAAAATTGCAAGTTTAATTTGAATCCGAATATTGATTTAAATAGTTTTTATGGTGCTGTGCAGCTTGTACTGCCCATTCTCGAGGTCTGTCACCGAAGCATTCCAAAATCGCATCAACTCCAATAATAGTCCCTTTCGCCAATCTGCCTAGTAAGGCAATTGGAACTTTTCTGTTTGCATCCTTTGAGATTAAGTAACTATTTTCATTGGTTACAATACCAAGATCATCATGAACAGCTTGCATTAGATCGTCCGAAAGTAAGCTCTGAACAAGCGGTGATCTCACTGCCTTTATTTTAGGTGCATCTAATACCGAATCAATCATAAAGTTGGCAGATATTGATTTTGTCTCATTACTTAGCTTCCATCCTCCATCAATAAGTTCTATATCTGGATCGCTAACAAAATCTAAATTCAAAATGCCGCTCTTTAATAGCGCCAACAGTTGCTGAATACTTTCAACCGGAGGACCATAGGAATATCTTTTTGTGGATTCGTCGAGTTTTATAATGTCAGCAAATACCTTATCTGAACAGTCATTAAATGATAATGCACTATATAATGTCGGTTGACAATGTCGCCATACCTGCCCTATACAAAAGTCTAAGCTACTTATTGTCTTCCCAATGGCCATGTCAATATAGTCCCGCATACTTCGTTCTGCGGATAATTCGGTCGATAGCAATAATTGATGCTTAAAACTTTGATCATTCAGCCATGATCCGATAACATTTTCAATCTCCTTTTTACTGTATTGGTTATTGATTTTTGGGAGATTGGTATAAATTGAGGAGGCTATAGGTACAAAAGCGTCTATAACAAACTGAGGACCTACAGCTGACTCTTGATTTTTTTTATCTCCAATAATTTCCTCGAACGTTGCAAGTGATTCTTCGGAAGGCTTAAACCAATTATCAATATGGGCATTCAATGGCTTAGGAACAGGTGGCAAACCATCTAGTGAAAATGGAATGAATAAATCTTTAATGTATAGATCAGTTTGAAAATCACATAACTTAGACTTTTGATCTGTTATTATAAACTCTCCAAATTTATTGGCAATAGCCCTTACGACATCAATCATGGCTAAACCAAATCCACGAATTGCAACAGAGCTACTTGCCCTTAGATTTTTGTTTTCTAAATAATTGGTCGTTGGATAAGGTGATTGATACAAGTAACTGTCCTCTTGTGCTGAAACATGATTCTCCCAATCCGTAATTTGTTGAGAAGGCTCTACGGGCTGGTGACCAATAGTTAACAATACTTCATCAAAATCCTTGTGTAGCGTTTTTCCAGTATCTACCTCTAATTTACCATTGTCTAGCCATTTGACGATTTGCACAGGCTCTGTATGTATGGAAACTATATCAGCTTGCTTCAATGGTTCAAGCAGCGATTGCAACCGTTGTGATAGGAATTCTCCAATCTGGGAACGTGGCGGATACGTATCTGGTGTTTCTTCAGAAATTATGGCATAATCTTTAGAGGCCCACACTTTGTAAGACGGAAAAGCGTCAACTGCAATAGATTCAGTTTTGATTTGCTCGCGTTCAGGCAAATCTAGTATTCGTTCTGTAATGTTTATCCAATTGGAAGGGTTTTGGCCTAAGTTATATACTTGTCCATTACCTAAGTATCCTGTTTGTTCAAATAACGATATGTGAATATTGGTAAGAAGAGATTCACCTGCCAATTCTAAAATGTATCTTTCTAAAGCATACCCACCTCTGGGACCTATGCCTATGATTGCAATTTTTCTTGTTTGTGGTTTCATTTTTTAAATTCCAATCAATGTATTTTTTTAATATCAGTCAAAAGTTTGGCTACGAAAAAATTCAGAAAGAAAATTAAATGTAGTTTCACAAAATGGTCTCATATTAGAGGCTAAATCCCAATCATTTCCATGGCATGTGCATCACGCTGTTTATTTACAAAGTGGTTTTACATAAAATCTAATTCACTGTATTTAGTTTTCAAGTCTATTAAATTAGTTTGTTTCTCTAATATATACATGTCAAAAAACTGTAACAATGCGTCTGTAGTTATCTTGTATACACTGTTTGGGTTTATCGCTCCTGCTTCATTTATAAATTGCAAGTTAACCATTAATGGAATGTCCATAAAACTAGCGTGACCGCTATTATAAATTTTGGCATCATAAAAAGCGTTAGAATTTCCATTTCTAAAAGCATAGGTATTAAAATTTGGATGTGGGAATTCCCAATCTGAAGAAATTAAAAGAAAAGGTTTTGTGAGAGTCGAGTCTATCATGTCTCCCCATTGAACGCCATCTAAACTAACGCCAGCAATAATTCTATTATCTTCTAAAAGTGATTGACCTATTGCAGAACCTCCTTGAGAATGCCCAAAAACGCCAATTCTATTTATATCTAAACGATTTGCCATAAATGAAGACTTATTCCAAGTTTCTAAAATGTCAATTACTGAAGAAATATCCTTTGACCATCTTTTAGTAATATCTGCAGCAATATAGTTTTTTAAAACATTTTTTGATACTAATAGCTTTTCTTCTTCAGTATTAGCATTGTTAAAATCTTGCTGACTTTTCCACGCTAATTCCCCCATTTGTTGAGTACTAATGTATTTTTCGTCGTATTCCTTATTGTAGAGCTTTATACTACCGTCAGGAAACAATGCCCCTGTACTTTCGTAAGTATGATTAATATTCAAAACGATGTAACCCTGACTTACAATTTCTTCTATAATTGCATAATAACCAGAAGCATTTGAATAAGAGCCATGAGAAAAGATTAGAACCGGAAATTTACCGTTAGCCACTTTAGGAGACTTAAAAGTGAAAGTTTCAACATAATCTAAATAATTTAATGTTGATTTAGGTAGACCATATTTATCAGCGAAACCAACTCTATCTCCATCATTTAAATACGGTTCTTTTTTTTCATTTGTGATCTTTGCAGGATACCAAACTTTAATTATCAGTTCCCTTTTATCATCTATATTTTCTGTTATATCTTCCTCTCTATCTGTTTGCAGATGTATGTAATTAGAACCTATTTGATATTTTCCAGTTGGTGTGGGCAAACTAAAAACTGGAAGTATATAGGGTAAACTCCATGCAAATAATAGTAATGTGATAAGTGTTAATCCGCTCATCGCTTTTTTAATCCAACTTCCCTTAAAAATTGAATACTCTGTATAAATACACCAAACTAAACTTAGAATTATTAAGTAGGTTGGAATCATTTGCCATCGGTATCCATCAAAAATAAAATGTAGAATAATAACACCTCCAATTAATATCATTGGGAATTTTACGCTTAGTCTATAACCTTTAATTGAAAGGTAAAATGGAAAGATTGTGATGATAAGAAGTAAAATGACTTCAAAAAATCTCATGATTATATTTTTTGACAAATAACGACCTCATAGCATTGTATTCAAAAAATATGTGGTAGACAAATAATGGACAATGGTATTATTATAACTATTTAATGTTTAAAAGCGTTGTAAAAATATCTTCATTAGGTGTAAGTCCTAACTTTTTTCTTAGCCTATATCTAGCTTTATTGACACTATCTTGTGTTATATTTAATAATTCCCCTATTTCTTTTGAATTTAAATTCAACCTTATTAGAGCGCACAGCTTTAGTTCATTTGCAGATATATTAGGGCTTAATTTTTTTAAAGAGTGGCTAAAATTTGGATAGATTTTTTCAAAATTGGAGTAAAAGGGAACAAGACTATGACTATTGGAATCTGATCGTGTTATTTGATATATATAGTCACTAATATCTATTTTTAATTTTTTTATATTATCCTCCTGAATAGATACTTTGAATTCAGTTTTTTTTCTGTCCAATTCATTGTATTTAAAAATTGTATTCTTACGCCTAGATTTTATTCTATCAACCTCTCTTTTTCTTATAAAAAAAGGCATTGTAATGTATAAAATAATACACAAGGCTAATGCGGATATAAATAAAATACAGAAGACAAACCAGGTGTCAGTATTAACTCTAAAATCCATTAAAATAACATGTTTTAGTGATGAATTTAACTACTTTCAGTTTTATCTTAATTATAAAATTGGCTAACGCTGTTATTTATGCTTAGTTGCGTACTTCAGCAACTAATTTAGTAAACAATTCACAGATAGAAAATTCCAGTAAAATTTTCGTAAGTCAGCAATTCCCTAGCAATTAATCATATACGATGTTAGCAATAGCCATTATTTATATCCTAAGATTATCTTTTTCTTCTTTAAGTAATTCGATAACGTTTGTCATTCCATTGCTTATTCTATTCATGTAAATAATTCTATTAAATTTCATCTGTAAAGAATTATTTAGCGTTGCGAACGTAGAAGGACGTGCAAGGATTTTTAAAAATTCCTCTTCATTTAATCTAAATCTTTCAGGGATCATTTCATTAGGCGCAGATAAAATTTCGCTTAATCCTATTTCCTTTCTAAGTTCCCAGTCAGAACCATTATAATACATATCATTACTAATTTTACGATGAATAGTTCCACCTATGTCGGCAGACATTATTTCAGCGTAAAGCATTAGTACTTTCTTGTTAGTAATCATGCTAAGCCTGCCTGACGATTTTGAATCCTCATAAATTGGTAAATTGAGATCATAAGGAATACCATATGTAATAAAATCCCCAAGTTTTTTTAGCGAATCTATTTGAATTGTCAATTCTCTAGATCCAATGTGTTTTAAATATAATTGACCATCTGCAACTAGAGAATTACCAAGTGCAATAGCGTCATTTATTACAGCCCTCGATGAATGTAATTCTACAATTAAGTCTTCAATCAACTGCTGTTTAATTATCGCATTTTTTCTTAATTCATTCCAATTATTTAAACTCAGTGCAATCAAAATCCCAATAACGACCAAAACAATTTCCCCAATAGCATACTTTAAATACTTTCCTACTTTATTTTTTTCTATAAGGTCGTAGCGAATTTTTCTAAAGAATTCTATCATTGGTTAGCGGTTTCTGATAATGAAGCACAAGTTACCAAGAGTATGGAAGTGCTAATGGCAAAAAGGATCTTTGTTTTATTCAAAGCGTTTATTTTTAATGTTGCTTAGCGTGAGTGTTATGCTTAGTCACGTGGTTAAGCAACTAATTTAGTCAATAAATCGCAGATTGAAAGTCCGCGAGGACTTTCGTAAGTAGACTTTAACTAGCAATAAATTATACTCGGTGTTGTAAACAGTTTTATTCACAAAATAAATTGTAATCATTCACCAATTCAATAATATCAATTTCGCTATAGAGATCTTCTTTTAAATAATCAGTCAAATCTTTGCAATCTAAAAAATATTTGAGAGCTCTATTTTTAAAATCGCTTAAAAAATAATGAGATATTAATGGTGTTAGTTTTGTTTCACCTTCTCTTATTACATAAAATTCTTGTTCTTCTTCATAATAATATTTAAAAACATCCACATCCGAGTTTGGATTATTAGAATTGTCAATAATTTTTTCTTTGTGCTCAATAGCTACAGTTCTAGTGTATAACTTTACCTTTCCATCAAGTAATAATTTAAAAATTCTATATTTTCGTTTTTTTAGAGGCATGTATTCATAATATCCTGGAATAACATCATAAGTGTTGAAATAAATTTTGTCGACTTGTGATTTATCATAACTTTGAACTATATCATCTAAATTTTCTTTAAATTCAACCTTTGACTTTCCAAATGAAACTAACCTAACAACAGTCATTGGAATTTGTATAAACCCTACTAAGGAATCACCATCTTTTAAAATCAATTTTCCAGAAGTCCACTCATATTGCCCATGACTTAATGAACAACTAAAGATTAAATATATTATAAGAATATTCCTTGTCATTCGTTATTTAATTGTTTACAACGGTCTTGTATAAGATTATTTGCGTGGTTTAAGCACTAAATTTAGCAAATAAATCACAGATAGAAAGTCCGCGAGGACTTTCGTAAGTAGGCTTGAACTAGCAATTAATTTTATACGGTGTTGTACCACGTTATTCTTTCAGACGATTATATGTTTTCAAGGTTTCAATAAGTAAATCGTGCGGTAAAGCATAGGCTTTATTTCCGTTAATTCCTTCCATAGTTTCAGCTGCTGCCATGGCATTGATAATCGCTTCCTCTACTGCTTGAACAGTTGCTTCAAAAACTGGCATTAGTTGGTCATTAGGTAATGATTCAACAGTTGTGGTTTCATCTCGATTAAATGCGTTTTCATTTGCAGTTGAGAATGCCAAAAAAATATCTCCAGAGCCATTACTTCCTCGTCCGCCAACAATTCCAACTCCTAATGGAATTCTTTTAGCGATTCTTTTTAATTGATGAGGCAAAAGAGGTATATCTGTTGCTATAATCACTATTATTGAACCATCTCCTTCTTGTCTCCTTGATTTCGGTGGCGCATTAAATTTGTAGTTTAAAGTGTCTTTTAATTCAACTCCAACTGGAACTCCTGCTATTGATAAATTTCTCTTGGCTCCGAAATTGGATTGTACAATTGCTCCAACTGTATATGTCGAATCCTTAATTTTAAAAACTCTAGAAGACGTTCCCGTTCCCCCTTTATAGCCCAAACACATCATTCCCGTTCCTCCACCAACATTTCCTTCAGCAATCTTTCCACTTGAGGTATTTTCTATAGCTTCTAATACGTGCTCTTCTTTGACGTGAAAACCATATATGTCATTTAGAAAACCATCATAAGTTTCAGCTACTACAGGATAGGTGTACCACCAGTTTTCTCCGTTATACCAATCTGTATCTACATACCACTTCAATACTGCGTCTCGGACGACTCCAACACTATTGGTGTTTGTAATCATAATGGGTGTTTCTAAAAATCCTGATTCGGTAACCCAAGTTGTGCCCGTCATTTCTCCATTTCCGTTAAGACTATACCAATTTGCATAAACTGGACTAAATTTTTTAGCCTTTCCTCTCGGAAATATTGCTGTAACTCCAGTTCTTATAGGTCCTTTACCAATAATGTTTTCTCCTTCTCCAGAAATTATAGTGCTATAACCTACTTCAACTCCTTTAACATCTGTAATTGCATTAAATTCTCCTGTTTCACCCACAAAAGGAACACCTAAATCTCTTGCTCTTAGTTTTTGTCCATACGATGGAAAACAAATGAGCATTACTATAAAAACGATAGATATTCTTTTCATATTGATTGGTTTTTAATGTGTTACAACGTGTTTGTGTATGATTTCGTTGCGTGTTTTAAGCACTAAATTTAGCAAATAAATCACAGATAGAAAGTCCGCGAGGACTTTCGTAAGTAGGCTATAACTAGCAATGAATTATACACGGCTTAAGTTTACAATCCATTAAATTTAGAGTTATAAACAGAAAAGACAAAAGAGAGGATCAAGGTTATTATACACGTAGAAGCCTAGACTTCGTCAACATTGAAAATCCCCTCTCTTTTTCTACACGG
>NZ_JBHSAT010000002.1:0-109285 GCF_042650215.1 Winogradskyella maritima
TGTGGATAATAACGCTACCCTTACTTCTAATATAGTTATCGATGCTTCGGCTGTGAACATGAACGTCCCTGGCAACTACAACGTAACGTATAATGTTGCGGATGCTGCTGGTAACAACGCTGTTCAAGTAACTCGCGTTGTAACGGTACAGGATACTACCGTTCCTGCTATTTCGCTAACTGGCGCTAATCCTCAAATATTAGAAGCTTGTGGTACTTACACAGAACTAGGTGCTACGGCTACTGATTGTGTGGATAATAACGCTACCCTTACTTCTAATATAGTTATTGATGCTTCGGCTGTGAACATGAACGTTCCTGGCAACTACAACGTAACGTATAATGTTGCGGATGCTGCTGGTAACAACGCTGTTCAGCTAATCAGAGTAGTTAATATCGTCGATACGACAGCACCAGCTCCAAATATTACCAATTTACCACCTATTACTGTCCAATGTTCAACAACTCTAACCGCTCCAACGGCAAGCGATTGCGTTGGTACAATAACTGCGACCACAACTAACCCAACTTCATACAATAACCAAGGTACATATACAGTAACATGGATATATGATGATGGAAATGGCAATACAAGTTCTCAAAACCAAACTGTTATAGTTGACGACACAACAAACCCTACAGCCTCAAACTGCCCACCAAACTTTAGTGCGGATACAGATTTAAATCAATGTAATTACACATTCAATCCTGTTGAACCAACATTCAATGACAACTGTAGTATTGCATCTGTGATATGGGTTATGGCTGGTGCAACAACGGGTAGTGGTACAAATATAATCGGAACAACCGACTTCAATATTGGTACAACAACGATTACATATACCGCAACAGATATTGGAGGCAACTCCGTGCAGTGCACGTATACTATTACAGTAAACGACACTCAAGCACCTAGTATCACATGTCCCGGGAACATCACAGCTGATACCTCAGATGATAGTACAGGTAATTGTACAGCTAACATTGCAATAGCAACACCTGCATTTAGTGACAACTGTACTGGAGCAACGATAGCATGGACAATCACGGGAGCAACAACACTTAGTGGGTCTGGGCCAGTAGGAACACGTCCATTTAACATTGGGGTTTCTACAATTAACTATACGGTGACGGATGCAGTAGGATTGAATGCTACATGCTCTCAAACGGTGACAGTTTCGGATGATGAAAACCCAAGTATAACGTGTCCAGGTAATCAAAATGTTAATTATGATGCGATAGGATGTCAATTCACGCTGGCTGATTACACCAATTTGGCTTCGTCATCAGACAACTGTGATACTAATATCACTATTACTCAAAGTCCAGCTCCAGGTACTATTCTATCTGGTTCAATAACGGTGACTCTTACGGCCACTGATGATAACAATAATCAATCTTCTTGTATGTTTGACGTTATTCCATCAGATGTCACTGATCCAATAGCTGTTTGTCAAGATATCATAGTTCAGCTGGGCGCAGGTGGTACTGTAAACATATTGGCTTCAGATTTAAATAATGGTTCAAGTGACGCCTGTGGAGTAGCTACCTTCACGGCCTCTAGAACCAACTTTACTTGCGCTGATGTTGGGACACCTCAATCTGTTGAATTTACAGTATTTGATAATGCTGGAAATTCAGACTCTTGTTTTGCCACAGTTACGGTTGAAGACAATGTGGCACCTACCATGCAGTGCAACAATTTTGTGGTGGTTATCGATCCAATTACTAGAGTTGCTACAATTCAACCTTCTGACGTAGATAATGGTTCTAATGATGCTTGTGGAGCGGTGACATTGACTTTGAGTCAAGATACGTTCCCAGAAGATCCAAATGGTTTGGTATACACACAAAACGTCACCTTATTTGGTGAAGATCCAAATGGAAATATTGCTTCATGTATTGCTGTTGTGACTGTGGAACCTCCTACGAATGAATTTGCTGTGGTTACAGGTGTTATTGTTTACAGTGATCCTAACGACCCAAACAACCCAGATCCAGTCCCTCCAAGTGCTTTAATCGAGGCAACGGCCTGTCCTGGAGGAATCACAGAACCTAGAGATGTTGCCTTTGATTTATCACAAGTTTCACCATATGTTTTAGACCCTAATAATATTTTAGGTTGGGAATATTCCCAAGATAACGGAGAGACCTGGAGTAATGTTCCAAATTTTGCAAGTAGCGTTGGTTCAACAACCTATACTTTCATTGGTTTAACGCAAGATACTTTTGTTCGTGTAAGAATCTCCGACGTGGTTGATGGTCAAACCATTATAAGGACTTCGGCAGAAGCCTATGTAAGATTCTTACCACCAGATGAACCTCCAGTTTTAACTAGTGATCCAAGATTTGATATTTGTCTTGGAGAATCTGTATTATTAACTGCTGAGAGTTTCTTTGATCAGCCCAATGGACAATTTGGTACTGGAGGCGAATTTAATTATGCGCAACCTGATGGATGGCGTGTTGACAAAATAGATAATTTCTTCCCAGCTGCGGGTAATAATTCGGTTGAAGGCACTTGGAAAGAGACTAATTCCAATGATAACGCCAATACTACATTTAGTGGTATTAATTATGATACTGAAGACAATACTAAATTCGCTATGGCTCACGAAGAGTTTATGACGCAAGACTCTACAACTCTGGAAACTCCTGTTTTTAGTACTATTGGTATGACTTCTGCGGAAGCGATTATGTCCTTTTATACCAACTATTATTTCTGTAATGGAGCCTACGGTAAAATTTGGCTGTCATTTGATTCAGGAAATACCTATACAGTAGAACTTACTACAATGGAGGGTGATGATATGGATTCTAGGGTTGGCCCAGCGTCGAAAACTTTAGGCGTCCAAGCGTATAAAGGTAATGGCAATGGTAATGGTGCTTGTAATGGTGGTCAATACCCCGTAGCGGATCCATACAGATATACAAGATTAGATTTAGGGGCCTACACGGGACGTTCTGGGTTAAGGGTAATGTTTGAATTCCATAGAGGATCTGGAGGCTGTACGGATACGTTCCCTAAACATAGTAGTAACAACTGCTCACAGACACAAACCTTTGATATAGAAAGTGGATGGGCTATCGATGATGTAGGCTTTGCTTTTGCACAAGTAGATGATGAGTTAGAATGGACAGATGAAGAAGGAAACGTCATCGCCATAGGTACAGAGGCCACAGTGCAACCTGTGACTCCAGGAATAAGAAATTATAGTGTCACCAATTTGGTTAATGGCTGTAGAGCTCCAGGTGATGACGGAACTAATGATCAATCTTTAGTTTACACTAGCCTTGCTTATGCTGGCCAAGATTATATACCACTGGCAAGTCAATGTGGTGAAAATTTAGTGCAACTTAATGCTTATGATAATACAAAAACATCTAGAGCAAATTTCACTAAGGGTGCTCATGAAATGGGTCTTTATATAGTCCCTGTTGATGATGCTAGCGACTATACTCCTACTGGTGTTACTGGTGAGTGGAGTATTGTTGGCGGTACGCCTACCTCGTGTGGAAATCTCGCTGTTTTGTCTTCTACTACTGATCCTGATGCAACCTTTAACGCAAGCCCTGGAACATATACCTTAAGATGGACCTTACAAGACGGTAGTGGGTGTTTTGATGATGTCACAGTTACTATTACTGATTGTCCAACGGTTGATTTCGATGGAACCAATGATTATGTTGATTTTAAGAACAATTACAACTTAAATAGTGCATTTAGTATAGAGACTTGGGTGAAACCAGAAAGCGTTAACGGCACTAAAACAATAATGAGCCGTAAAGATGCTGGCGACAATACCCGTGGTTATGCGCTTAGTATTGTAAATGGACAAGTGAGATTTAATTGGTACGGAACTTCTTCTGGATCCGTAACTACTGGAACAAGAACTGTTGGAATTGATCGTTGGTATCATTTAGCAGTAACGTTCAATGGAACTGAGTACAATTTATACGTAGATGGTATATTATTAGGCACATCAAACGGTGTGGCACCAGCAACTACCCCTGCTAATATCTCAGCGCTTCTAGGAGCTATGGATCAAGCCCCACCTAATAATACACCCGTGGATTATTTCCACGGCTGGATGGATGAAGTTAGAATTTGGAATAGAGCACTAGACGTTCAACATATTCGTCAGATGATGAATCAAGAAATTAATGCTTCTGGGGCTGATGTTGTTGGAACGGTAATCCCGACAAAAATTTATGGCCCTGACACTGATGCCGATAGAAATGAAGATGATCCTTTATTATGGGCAAATCTTGATGGGTATTATAGAATGAATGTAGTATGTGGTGATTTATCACCGTACAAAGGTGTAAGTGGACGTTTAATAAACATACAAACGTCATTGCAAGAAACAGCACCATTACCTTATACAACCCGAGCAAATTCTACTTGGGATACTGATAACACATGGACAAACTTCAATGTGTGGGATGTACCAAATAGCTTAGGTATTGATGGAGCAACACGTATAGATTGGAACATTGTTAGAACCAATCACAATGTTAGTCTGAATACTAGAAGTGTAACTGTACTCGGTCTTGTTGTACAAAGCAACGAGCTTACCATTACGGGAACTGGTGCTCAAGACGAAACAAATACAGGAAACAGTATTTGGGTAACAGACTATTTGAGACTAGACGGTGATATGGATCTTGTCGGTGAATCTCAACTCGTTCAAAAACGCTACTCAACAAGACAGGCCAATGAAAGTATTTTAGATACAGCCAGTGGTGGTGCATTAGAACGTGACCAACAAGGAACAACCAACTTGTTCAATTATAATTATTGGAGTTCCCCGGTGAGTACTATCAATACTTCGGCAAATAACACTGCCTTTGCAACGTCATCGGTTTTAATGGATGGTACTAACTCTGCTACCCCAGTAAATCTTAATTGGACAGCTGGTTATAATGCAACAGGCTCTACAAACCCAGTTACCTTAAGTAGCAACTGGTTATTTGTATATGAAAATTATGAAGCTGACAACTATGCTTCTTGGAGATACATTGGCAATAATTCCACACTATTACCAGGCTATGGTTACACCATGAAAGGTAGTGGCGTTGGCGTTGGTGGCGAAGGCGGTATTATTACTGGTGGAAGTCAGCTCAACAATCTTCAGAATTATGTCTTTAGAGGAAAGCCAAATAACGGAACTATTGGTTTGGCTGGTGTGAATGCTATTCCTTTGAATAGTTACTATCAAGCTCTAGTTGGTAATCCATATCCTTCTGCTATTGATTCTGAAGAATTTATTAAGGATAATATTCCAGCATTAAATCCAGATAATTCGCCAAGTTCTGCTAACAGTAATACCGCAGGTACTATGGATGGATCTCTTTACTTCTGGGAACATTATGAAAGCAACCAAACCCATATACTTAGTGAATATCAAGGTGCATATGCGGTGTTGAACCTATTAGGAGGTGTTAACACTTATAATCCTACACTTATCAGTGGTGCAGGAACGTCCACAAAAACACCAGGTAGATATATACCGGTTGGTCAAGGTTTCTTTGTCGCCAGTACCATTGCAACTAATGGTTACATACAATTTGAAAATGACCAAAGAGAATTTGTTAGAGAAGCAACTGGGACATCTGTATTCTTAAGAAATGGAAAACCAAATCCTGAAGAAACCGAAGTTTCTAATTTAAGAAACCCAACAGTTAATCAAGATATATCTAGAATACGAATCAATTTTACCTCGCATGTTGATGGCAGAATTAGACCTTTATTATTAGGATTTACGCCAAACAACGAAGCCAGTGACGGTATAGATTACGGCTATGATGCTTATAATCAATATTTTCAAAACAATGATGCCTTCTGGTTAATACAAGACAATGTGTTCGTAATACAAGGTGTAGGAGAATTTGATGAGAACAAGAAATATCCTTTAGGAATTTTCCTTTCAGAAAATAGTGATGTGGAATTATCATTGATTGATTTAGAAAATTTCGATTCGTCAATGGATGTCTTTGTCTATGATGCATTACTTGGTACGTATACCAACTTACAGGATTCTAATTTTGAATTGAATCTAGCACCAGACTATTACGCCGATCGTTTCTTTATTACATTTAAGGAATCTGCTACGCTCAGTACAGATGATATAATCTTAAATGATCAGCTTTTTATTAATTACTTAAGTGATAATGAAGAGATTTACATCAACACAGGTTCTAAGGATCAAAATCTTGAAGAATTACAACTTGTTAATATACTAGGACAAGTTGTTCAGACTTGGGATACTAATATGGAAAACTATTATACGGATGCTTATCGTATCCCTGCAAAAGATTTTTCAGCTGGTGCATATGTTGTAAAAGCCTTAATTAATGGGACTTGGAAGACTAAAAAGGTGATTATTAAAAACTAGAAAATATATCTATATTATAAAGAGCGTTAATACTAACGCTCTTTTTTTATTCCTACCAATGCATTTCGTCGATTTTATTTGCTTTTTATGGATGTTTTAGGTTTTTATTTTTATATTGCCCACCGAATGCCCCAAACATTCGTAAACCGCAATGACTATGAACCTACTTACAATTGGCTTATTTAAAGTCAAAACCGCAATTCTTGGTATAATACTCTGTCTGCTAACCTTCCAGACATTTGCCCAAATTAAAAAAGTCCGATTAGATTACCATTCACCCAACGGCGCCGTAAGACAGATTTTACTTGGTTTTACACCTAATAATGAAGCATCCGATGGTTTTGATTATGGTTATGACGCAGCATCATGGACCAATCATGATTATGATATGAATTGGATCATTGAAGACTACCGCTACCTTATACAAGGCGTAGGTGTGTTCGAAGACACTAAAACCTACCCAATCGGTATTTTTTTAGCAGAAACTAGCGAGGTGCATATTAGTTTAAATTCTTTAGAAAATTTCGAAGAAGATATTGAAGTCTTCATTCATGATACACTAGATGATACTTATACTCTAATTAACGAGTCTTCATTTTTAAAGACTATTGAAGCTGGTGATTATATGGATCGTTTTTATATAGCCTTTAAAAACCCAAATATCAATCAAGGAACACTGGGTACAGATGATTTTAAAATATCTAGCGAAAGCATTAGATATATTAAAGAAGATCAATCCATTATTCTATCTGGCTCAAAAAATCTTGACATCCAAGATTTAGTGATTTATGATATAAATGGTAAGCAAATATTTGCAAAACAAAATATCAATGACTCTCGTCTTTCCATTGAGCATCTCCAATTGAGTCATAGCCCTTATATAATAAGGTTGGTGACAGATTATGGTCATATCTCTAGAATTATATACATCTAAAATTTAAACAGGAAAGAAGTATACAACTTTCAAAATTTTACACTTTATCTATTTTTTTTGCTCTTTAACGATGTTTATTTTAAAAAAAATCTATATTAGCCCAAAATTCATTTACCCCTAATCTAATGAAAAAAATTACCCTCCTTGTACTAGTGTTGCTATTAAGTGCTGTTCAACTCAGTTGGTCACAAAACTCAATGAAACGAGTTGAAATTACTGGTGTTAACCAACGAACCATTAAAACTTTAAACGATTTAGGTATAGATATGACCTGTGGTGTTACTATCGAAAATAATACTATGTCTTTGGAGCTCATGGAATTTGAACTTGAAAACATTAAAAGAAACGGTGTTCAGTATCGTGTCATGATTGATGATCTCACCAAATTTTATAGTAATAGAGCCATCGCTGACCTTGACAATGCCAGTGCATTGATCCGTCAAGAAAAAAACATCTCTTTAAATAGTCGCTCATTAAGTGTAAGCGAATTACTTGGTAATGTTGGACAATATAATGACTGCGACGAGATAGATTGGGCAACACCGCAAAATTGGAATATCAATGACGCAACAAATTACCCTTCTGAAACAAACCATTTTGGGGGATGCCTTACTTACGATATGGTTATTGATGAGTTAGATGCCATGAGAGCATATTCAGTTGCTAATGGATTGAATATAATTTCTGAAAAACTAGATGCTTCCTACAATTCTTCGACCAAGACAACTATCGAAGGGCGTCCAATATATTATTTAAGAATTTCAGATAATCCAGATACTGATGAGGCCAATGAACCTGAAACGCTTTATCAATCTTTGATTCATTCTAGAGAAGCTGCTACAGTAATGAATCAGCTTTTCTTCATGTGGTATATTTTAGAAAACTATAACTCAGATGTAGCTATAAGAAATTTGGTGAACAATCATGAACTTTATTTTATCCCTGTTCTAAACCCTGATGGTTTTGTTTATAATCAAACTGTTGCACCAGATGGTGGTGGTGGACAACGAAAAAACAGAAATCTTACAAACGCTGGTGGTTGTGGCACTTACTCATCAGGAATTGACCTTAACAGAAACTCTGAGTATTTTTGGAATAATGGAGGATCATCAAATTCAGAATGTGATGCAACCTTTATGGGTGACAGTCCTTTTTCTGAACCTGAGACTCAAATACTTCGCGATTTTTTCTTAGATCATGATTTTGAAATAGCGCTTAACCATCATTCTTTTAAAAATGCCATGCTTCATGCTTATGCTGGAGTTGATCGCATTCCTGGAACTTCAACACCATTTCCTAACTCTAGAGCAGACGAATATTCAAAATACAATCATGACATGACGCATTACAACCGATATGCTCATGGTCCAAGTACATACATCAGTTCTCTAAACAGTGGAAATATGAATGATTGGATGCTTGGTGGTGCTGATTATACTTATACTACAAATCAGTCACCTATAGTTAGTAGACAATCAGGAACCGGTTCGGGTAAAAACACTATGGCATGGACACCAGAAAATGGTCTTTCTTCTGAAGGAACTGGAGGTACATACGGCGGATTTTGGCCACAGCCTTCTAACTATCTTCCTATTGCCAAACGAGCAATGCGCATGAATTTTCTAGCCGCATATTTCAGTGGTAAGTACGCTAAGTTGCATGATCTTAATCAAAACGACATAACAACAACCACAGGAAACTTTCAGTTTGCAATTGAAAATTTAGGTCAGGCTGCTTCTGATTTTACTATTACTATTACTCCCGTGTCGAGTAATGTGTCATTTACTACATCCACATTTATGGAAAGTTTCACTGACGCTCAAGTTTTGGAACAAAGAATAGTTTCTATTCCATATACATTATCTGGAGTAAATGCTAATGACGAAATTGAGTTTAAGGTCACTTTTACAAATAATTATGCAACTGATAATGTGCTATATGAGGCCAACATCACTAAAGCCTATAACCCAACAGTAATTTTTTCTGAAAATGCTGATCCTTCATCATTATCTAATTGGACCTCTTCGGGATCATGGACGACCACAACAGATGCATACAGCGGTTCATCTGCAATTGCTTCAAATAGTGGCTCATACAGTACAAATCAGAATAGAACATTACAGCTTACAAATCCATTGGATTTTTCAAGTTCATCGACCGTTTTAGTCCAATATCATGCAAAATGGGATTTAGAACGAAGTTTCGATTATGTTGCAATTGAAGCCTCTACAAATGGATCTACATGGACGCAATTATGCGGAAAGTTAACTAAGCCTGGAGCACCTACAGCAAATAATACATATTCAAGTACATCCAGTGGAATCGACACCACTGTAAAGTCTGGTACAGATGATTCTAATCAAAATGCTATCTCATATCTCTATGACGGTGATACCCAAGACCGTTGGAATATGGAAGAAATTTTAATTGATGCTTCTAGTAATAGCTCCCTTATCGGTCAAAATACAGTATATCTTAGATTTAGACTAGACACCGATAGTAGCAATCGCCAAGATTCTTATGAAAATGCGGATTTTACGGGATTTAAGTTTGACAACTTTAAAGTCTTAAATATTCAAATTCCATGTGATGCTTCAAATCCGCCAACAAATTTAAATGTTTTTAATATTACGTCTACAACTGCAGATATAACTTGGGATGTTATTCCTTCAGCTACTTATGATCTTCAGTATCGCGAAGTTGGAGGTTCGTTTACAACGATAAACAATATTAGTACCAATAGCTATACGATTAATACGGGACTTAGTGCTTCTACAGATTATCAAGTACAAATTAGTACAAGATGTGTCTCAACGACTTCAGCATTTTCGAGCTTAGTGGATTTTACAACAGCGGCTCCTTGTTCTGGAACACTTGTAGAT
The DNA here is from genome assembly GCF_042650215.1 of Winogradskyella maritima. NCBI lineage: Bacteria > Pseudomonadati > Bacteroidota > Flavobacteriia > Flavobacteriales > Flavobacteriaceae > Winogradskyella > Winogradskyella maritima. The sequence continues at coordinate 10,214 of NZ_JBHSAT010000002.1, forward strand.
ACTTTTCCTTATTCTGAAAGTTTTGAAGGCTCTGGATCTGGTAGTTTGGGTGATTGGACACAAGATTCTTCAGACAATTTTGACTGGACGCTTGATGCCAATGGAACACCTACAACCAGTACTGGTCCTTCATCTGCTTTAGAGGGTAATTATTATCTATATACTGAAGCTGGAACAAGTACAGGAATTGCGAGAATAATTAGTCCTTGTTTTGATCTTAATGGTTTAAGTAGTGCTTCATTCTCATATGCCTATCATATGTATGGCAGCAACATGGGATCTTTGACTTTAGAAATATCTGATGATGATGGTGCTACCTGGACGAATTTGTGGTCACAGAGCGGAAATCAAGGAGATAGCTGGTTTACTAATAATATTGACTTGAGTACTTACTTAAACAAATATGTGAAATTTAGATTCAGTGGAGATATGCCAAATTCTGGCAACTCTAGAAGTGACATGGCCATTGATGATATTGGCTTAACTGCAGTCATTTCATCCATTACTCCTGTTGCTGACTGTATGGATATAACCATTCAATTAGATTCTTCTGGTAACGCTTCCATTACTCCAAATGATATAGATAACGGAGGAAGTGCCGGGGATCTATCTATTGATATTTCGAGTTTTACATGTTCAGATATAGGAACAGTAGACGTTACTTTAACAGCGACAGACCCTAGTAATTCTGGCAATACAGATTCATGTATTGCAACAGTTACAGTAGAAAGTAATACCACATGGTACTTAGATACCGATGGGGATAACTTTGCTGTCTCTTCAACACAATCTTGCACCTCGCCTGGAGCAGGCTATACAACCACAGTATTACCATTGACCGACTGTGACGATTCGAATGCCGATGAGTTCCCTGGACAGACTTGGTACATCGATGCCGATAGTGATGGTTACGGTACAAACCAAACTACAGCTTGCGAGCGTCCGACTAACGGGTTCCTGGCTTCTGAACTTACGGGTACTTCCGATTGTGATGATGGCAATAATGGTATCAACGCACCTATAACCTATTTTGAGGATAACGACGGTGATGGCTTTGGTTCCACGACAAGTATGGACTTCTGCCAGACGACGGCACCTGCTGGATATTCAACTAACAATACCGACTGTGACGATTCCGATGCCGATGAGTTCCCTGGACAGACTTGGTACATCGATGCCGATGGTGATGGTTACGGTACAAACCAGACTACAGCTTGCGAGCGTCCGACTAACGGGTTCCTGGCTTCTGAACTTACGGGTACTTCCGATTGTGATGATGGCAATAATGGTATCAACGCACCTATAACCTATTTTGAGGATAACGACGGTGATGGCTTTGGTTCCACGACAAGTATGGACTTCTGCCAGACGACGGCACCTGCTGGATATTCAACTAACAATACCGACTGTGACGATTCGGATGCCGATGAGTTCCCCGGTCAGACTTGGTACATCGATACCGATAGTGATGGTTACGGTACAAACCAAACTACAGCTTGCGAGCGTCCAACTAACGGGTTCCTGGCTTCTGAACTTACGGGTACTTCCGATTGTGATGATGGCAACGCAAGTATCAACGCACCTATAACTTATTTTGAGGATAACGACGGTGATGGCTTTGGTTCCACGACAAGTATGGACTTCTGCCAGACGACGGCACCTGCTGGATATTCAACTAACAATACCGACTGTGACGATTCGGATGCCGATGAGTTCCCCGGACAGACATGGTACATCGATGCCGATGGGGATGGTTACGGTACCAACCAGACTACGGCTTGCGAGCGTCCGACTAACGGGTTCCTGGCTTCTGAACTTACGGGTACTTCCGATTGTGATGATGGCAACGCAAGTATCAACGCACCTATAACTTATTTTGAGGACAACGACGGTGATGGCTTTGGTTCCACGACAAGTATGGACTTCTGCCAGACGACGGCACCTGCTGGGTATTCAACCAACAATACTGACTGTGACGATTCCGATGCCGATGAGTTCCCTGGTCAGACCTGGTATATCGATGCCGATGGTGATGATTACGGTACCAACCAGACTACGGCTTGTGAGCGTCCGACTAACGGGTTCCTGGCTTCTGAACTTACGGGTACTTCCGATTGTGATGATGGCAACGCAAGTATCAACGCACCTATAACCTATTACGAGGACAACGACGGTGATGGCTTTGGTTCCACGACAAGTATGGACTTCTGCCAGACGACGGCACCTGCTGGGTATTCAACCAACAATACCGACTGTGACGATTCCGATGCCGATGAGTTCCCCGGTCAGACCTGGTATATCGATGCCGATGGTGATGGTTACGGTACCAACCAGACTACGGCTTGTGAGCGTCCGACTAACGGGTTCCTGGCTTCTGAACTTACGGGTACTTCCGATTGTGATGATGGCAACGCAAGTATCAACGCACCTATAACCTATTACGAGGACAACGACGGTGATGGCTTTGGTTCCACGACAAGTATGGACTTCTGCCAGACGACGGCACCTGCTGGATATTCAACTAACAATACCGACTGTGACGATTCCGATGCCGATGAGTTCCCCGGTCAGACATGGTACATCGATGCCGATGGGGATGGTTACGGTACCAACCAGACTACGGCTTGTGAGCGTCCGACTAACGGGTTCCTTGCCTCTGAACTTACTGGTACTTCTGATTGTGATGATGGCAATAATGGTATCAACGCACCTATAACCTATTACGAGGATAACGACGGTGATGGCTTTGGTTCCACGACAAGTATGGACTTCTGCCAGACGACGGCACCTGCTGGATATTCAACTAACAATACCGACTGTGACGATTCGGATGCCGATGAGTTCCCCGGTCAGACCTGGTATATCGATGCCGATGGGGATGGTTACGGTACCAACCAGACTACGGCTTGTGAGCGTCCGACTAACGGGTTCCTTGCCTCTGAACTTACCGGTACTTCCGATTGTGATGATAACAATAATGGTATCAACGCACCTATAACCTATTACGAGGACAACGACGGTGACGGCTTCGGATCTACAACCTCCGCAGACTTCTGCCAGACGACGGCACCTGCTGGATATTCAACTAACAATACCGACTGTGACGATTCGGATGCCGATGAGTTCCCCGGACAGATATGGTACATCGATGCCGATGGGGATGGTTACGGTACCAACCAGACTACGGCTTGCGAGCGTCCGACTAACGGGTTCCTTGCCTCTGAACTTACCGGTACGGGGACGGATGATTGTGACGATGCCAATCCTTCGAAGAATCCAGGAGCTATAGATATTCCTGACAACGGAGTTGATGAGGATTGTGATGGACAGGATAATGTAACGCTTAATACAAAAGATTCTGAATTTAATTTCTTATCAGTATATCCTAATCCATTTAAGGATGTGTTAAAGGTTAAAATCCCTAACGCATTTATAGGAGATGACCTAGATTTCAAAATATTTGATATAAATGGAAGGGTTGTTTATCATAGAGAAATACAAGCTACGAGTTCGTTTTCTTTAGATGGCCTAAAGCATATGGAGCAAGCACCCTATATTCTAAAGATTACAAATCAAACATCAGGTGAGCAACTAATAAAACGCCTGATAAAAAACTAAATCTTCAAAACTTATAAACGAAAAGACATCAATTTTTTGAAATTGATGTCTTTTTAATTAATATTCATTCATTTTATAAGCGTTGTAAATCAGCACATTAAAAAACTAGTTTGCATTTCATCGATTTTATTTGCATTTTATGGAATTAGAGTCTATGTTTGTACCATAAATTAATTAGCCCCAAGCTATTAATTAACCGCTTATGAAAAATTTATACACACTTGCTGTATGCATATTCTTTTGTGCATTCGCTCTAACCGCTTATTCTCAAACTGGTGTTTTACAAGTTCAAGGTAATGGACTAACAATCACAAATGGTGATTCGACACCTGATTTTTCTGATGATACCGATTTTGGATTAGTTGAGGTAGGAACGACCTATTCCAGAGTATTTACCCTAAGGAATATTACTACTGCAAACGGCTCTTCTAATAACCTCAATAATGTGACTATTGACGTTAGCGGGTCATCGGCTTTTTCACCTACAACACTTAATATTGGTCAAATAAAAAAGAATAAAAGTAATACTCATACAATTACCTTCGCGCCTTCAGATTTTAGCATTCAAACGGCAACCGTGACGGTAACTACTTCAAATGGAGGGACAGATGTACCGTATACATTTACAATTAGGGGACAGGGTTCGCCTCCTAAACCTGAAATTAATCTTGTCGATGTTAATGGGAACAATATTGACGACGGAAGTACCAATAGCCCTTCTGTAATTAATTCAACATCATTCGGATCTACAGACACGTTAAATCCAATTAGTATATCCTACACCATTGAGAATACAGGCAATGGGACATTGAACATTTCATCAGTAACGTCAAGTAATACGGACTTTGCCATTACATTAGCCCCTAGCGCAAGTGTACCAGGGAATGACACCACTTTATTTACAGTTACATTTACTCCTACAAGTACTGGAGTTATATCTTCAACAATAACCGTAAATAACGATGACGATGCACCTGAAGATATTTACACTTTTACAGTAGAAGGCCAAGGTACAGCTCCCCCACCAGTGTATACCTATATCCATCACACCTTTGATGCCACTAGTGAAGGCTGGACTAATGCAACTTCCACAAATGGATCGTGGGTAAGGACGAATACCTTTACCACTGCAGATGAGATGGGGGAAGGTTATTTCTTTAGAAATTCCAATTACAATAGTTATTTATCTAGTGCCGATATCGTTATTGAAAGTCCTACTTATGATTTTACAGGATTGCAAAATCTAAAGTTAACCATTGACATTAAATATAATACCGAGAATAATGTCGATGGTATGAGAATACTCTATTCTGTTGGTGGCAGTGCGTATACCGTATTAGGTGCAGCCGGAGAAGGAACAAATTGGTACCAAGATAATGTCAATGCTTTAGGCTCTGATGGTTGGAATGATGATGGTCATAGCCCTGACACCGCTTTTTCGCCTCATAGTCAATTTGGGCAGTCTTCTATAAATCTTGACGGAGGAACATTTAACAACCAAAGTAACGTAAAATTTAGAATTCAATTTAGTTCAGATGCCAGCACTAATCTTGAAGGTGTAGCGTTTGACAATTTTATTATTGAAGCTGATCCGAGTATTGCACTTGGAACATCCCCGACTGCTCCGGCAAATATAACCAGCAACTTAAGATTATGGCTAAAGACAAATGCTGGGATTGCAAATACAGATAACACACCATTAACTTTATGGGAAGACCAGGCATCTACCTCATCACTTGATAAGGAAAATGCTATCGCAGAAACTTCAATCGCACCTACATATAGAGATAGTGGGACTAGAAATATTAATTTTAATCCTGTAGTAGACTTTGATAATACTGCTGTAGAGTATATGAACGGAAAAGGAGGTTTCTTTTCCCAAGACTATTTTGTAGTTTTTAGAAGTGATGATACTTTAGAAAATAACACAGGTTCGTTTACACCTGGAAGACAATTTGCTGTTGGTGGACGATACGCCGACCAGAGTTTTCATGAGGATGCAACTGGGCTCGCTGCTGGTAGTTCCACAGCTAGATATACAGATGAAGTGATAGCACACAATATCAGTTCATTCCCAAATGGAACTCAAGCACCGAATGCTACCTCTTACGGAAGGGCTTATACATCTACAACTGATACTTTTAGTAACCATCCAGTTATTGTAAATGTAAAGTCCAACAGTGGACGGACAGCATCTGAGATTTACAAAAATGGAAAACGTGTGGACAACACAACAGGACAAGCTGGTAATGGTGATGACCTCAATTTTAATGAAAATAACAATTTACCATATTTAGTTGGTACAGGTAGATCTGGTATTAACGGTAGAACAACATCTCAAATGAATGGTATGATTGCTGAAATCATTTCCTATTCATCCCCTAATTCGGCTACAAATCAAAAGAAAATACAATCTTATTTGGCTGTAAAGTATGGAGTCACTCTACAAGATAACGCTTCTGCCCTGCTAGATCATAGATTAAACGATACCGACTACATTGATTCCCAAGGTGATGTCATCTGGGATACAAGTGATACGGACATCGATGGTAATTTTCATAATTACGATGTTGCTGGAATAGGCCGGGATGATGCTTCAAATTTAGATCAAAGACAATCGAGAAGTCAGAATGACGAAGCAGACGGAACAGGTCCTACTAGTGGTTTTCTTTCCATGGCGTTAACCGACACTTATGACACTAATAAACTGAATCAAGCAAATACCACAGGTTTTGAAGATCGAGAGTTTTTAATGTGGGGTAATAACAATGCTAGTCTAGATGCTGCAGCTATCTCAATTACTGTAGATATGTCTGAAGATATAGGTGACCCTGCATTAACAACAAATGTTTCTTTTGAATCTATGTCTCGTATCTGGAAAGTTGTTGAAAACAGACCAACAGGAACGTCAGATATTGGTGTTGTTGAAGTATCTATACCAGTATCGGTAGTACGAACTGCAACTCCTCCAGACGGAAGATATCTTATGTTCATTTCTCAAAATGGACAATTTGACCCAACAGCGGATTACCGCGTCATGACAGAAACTGGGGGTCGATTATACACAAAGTATGATTTTGACGGAACAGAATATATAACCTTTGGATGGGCACCCGAACGTCTATTTACAAGATCTATAGCGTTTGACCCAGCTAGAAGTACTTATATTGACATGGAGGATAATTTTGATTTAGATGCCTCCAACTCTAACGGAACAGCTGATTTTACGATATCGGCATGGATTAAACGAGATGCCAATTCAGCAAATACGTCAATACTTTCTAAAAGAAATGTAGCTTATACTGAAGGTTACGACATAAAAATTACATCAGACAATAAATTAGAAATGTCATGGATGAACGGTAGCTTAAGGCAATTAAGATCAACTGTAGATATTCCTTTAAACGAATGGCATCAAGTTGCTTTCATTTATTCCTCTGGCACCTTAAGCATGTATATTGATGGCGTGTTTCATGTTGCAAGCAGTCTAGTTGGACCATTAGAAACTACCTCATCTTTCTTCGTGGGCGGTGCGGCCAAACTCAACCCTCAAAGCTTCTTCCATGGAAATATTGATGAAGTACGTATATGGAACAAGGCATTATCTGAAGCGGAGTTACACTACGTCATGAATCAAGAACTGGATAATAACGCTACAACTATTGGCCTCTATTTTGATTCTAAAAGCATAGTGCCTACCAAAAATGATGGTTCTACGTTATCGTATGCAGATTTAGAAGGCTATTATCCTATGTCGCGTTATACCTACACAAATACAAAGGATGAATCCGGAAATTTAAGGACCGGAGCTTTAAAGCAATTAAAAACCGTCGATTATCAAACTGCACCTCTTCCCTATATGTCTACCCAAGATGGCGATTGGGACTCTGATGCTACATGGGTGAATGGTAGCGTGCAAACTAAACCTGGTGCTGTTGCTCTAGCAGATGCCACTAAAACTGTTAATTGGAATATCGTTGAAACAAGCCATGATATAACCATGGACAACTCAACATTAGTTGATGATGCCGATGGCGACGGAAATTACAACAGATCGGTACTTGCGCATACTATAGAGTCAGGAACTCTGACCGTAGATGGCGATGTAGCCACAACTGCAGGTTTCGGCTATACAGTAACCCATTATCTTAATTTAAAAGGGAAAATTGACCTCGAAGGTGAATCACAATTGATACAATCAACAGATAGTGACCTTATCGTAGGCGTAAATGGTGAATTGGAGCGTGACCAACAGGGCACAAATGATATTTACCATTATAATTACTGGTCGGCGCCTATCGGAACCACTGATACCGGAACCAATAAATACTCCTATTCCATCGCCGATATTATGAAAGACAGGACTTTTGATGTTAATTTTATAACAAACAGTTATGATGGAGCTCCGGGAACAATGGCTGACCCAGTAGAAATCGCAGATTATTGGATCTGGAAATTTGCTGACAACCCAGACGGTGATTATTCGGAGTGGGAACACGTAAGAAGTACAGGTACAATGTTGGCTGGTGAAGGCTATACTATGAAAGGTTCTAATACTGCGGATCCATACCAGAACTATACGTTCTTAGGTAAACCTAACAATGGCAATATCGAATTGACCGTTAGTGATGGCCACGACTATCTTGTAGGTAATCCATATGCTTCAGCTATTAGTGCAAGACAATTTATTATAGACAACGGCCCTGCCCTTTTCTATCAACAAGGACTCATACAGGTATCCCTAAACAGTACAACGGGAAACCCAAATCTAGACGGAAATAGCAACCCTATTTATGTAGACAACCAAGGAAATCTTTATTACATGAGGTGGAGTGGCGGAAGTCCCGTGTCGGACGGAAACGGAAATCCAATCTATGAAGATACTGGAGGAAATCCGCATTATATGGCTTTAGATGGAGGAAGTCCTGTTTTAGATGATAATGGTTATCCTGTATATATTATTACAGGCACCGAAGAAGCTACGGCATCTACTAGTGGCACCCTCTATTTCTGGGAACACTGGGGAGGTTCAAACCATATTTTAGCTCAATACCAAGGAGGATATGCTACATATAATTTAGCTGGTGCAGCATCCGCACCATATTCTAACCTCGGGGTCAATGATCCAGATGTGAGCGCAGGTGGTACGCCAACTAAAACACCAGGGGATTATATTCCTGTGGGACAAGGTTTCTTTGTTATAGGCAATACTGGTGGTGGTACCGGAACCATTCAATTCAACAATGGCCAGCGTGCTTTCAAAAGAGAGACTGCCTCTAATGGGCTTTTTGTAAGGAATGCTGAGGCAACTACCCAAGACACGGACCAGTTGCCGGAGAAAAATGATACGCGCCGAAAAGTCAAGATTGGTTTCAATTCAGTCACAGACCTTCACAGACAATTATTATTGACCTTTGATAGACGAACAACACCTGGAATTGACTGGGGATTTGACGGAACTACTTACGATTACCAGACCGACGATATGTTCTGGCTGATAGAAGACAACTTCTACGTTATTCAATCAAATAGATACAATGATATCGACGTTTATCCACTTGGGTTATATACGTCTGTTGATGGAGAAAACTCCATCACTATTGACGAGTTGATCAACATGCCAGAGAATATCGATATATTCTTACATGACAAAGAATTGGAGATTTATCACGATCTTAGGGCTTCGGACTATACCATTTTCCTTAATGAGGGTTACTATGACTCAAGGTTTGAGATTACCTTCAAGACCAACCCTGTAGAACAAGATCAACCAGATGAAACACCTGAGGATCCAATCGATGAAGACACAGATGAAGATATCGCCGAAACATTAGAGCCAGAAATCGAAGGCGATGAGCTTTCCATCATCTATTCAAACGATAGAAAAAAGATTATACTGACTAACCCGCACAATATTAATGTGAGTCAGATTGCGATGTACAACATGCTTGGGCAGAACGTACTGACCTTTAACAATATCTCGGCGAGCGGTTACGCTGAGTTCAACGTTAGGAATTTAACACCTGGTACTTACATTATCAGAGCGGAAACTGAAAGCGGTTCGGTGACCAAAAAGACGATCGTAAACTAATACCAAATCTAAATCTTAACCTACTAAAACGCTCCTTGACCCCAAATCAGGAGCGTTTTTATTTATGATAGTTTTTGAAGTAAGTCTGAAAGGCTCAATGTAGATTGTTCGCCAGAAGCCATATTTTTTAATGTGAAGTTTGAAGCTTCTAACTCCTGCTCACCAACCAATACCACATAAGGAATGTTACGACGGTTAGCATGATTCATCTGCTTTTTCATTTTGGCATCATCAGGATAGAGTTCGGCTTTAACGCCTTTTTCACGTAAAGCTTTAATCGCCTTTAAACAGCCCATAGCTTCTTTACTTCCAAAATTAATGAAGAGCACTTTGGTTTGTTCTGAAACAGTTTCAGGAAAGAGTCCTAATTCTTCCAAAACCAGATAGATTCTGTCCAACCCAAAACTAATACCAACGCCACTCATGTTTTTCAGTCCAAAGATGCCCGTTAAATCATCGTAGCGACCACCGCCACCTATAGAACCCATCTTTACGCCCTCCGGTGCAGACACTTCAAAAATAGCGCCTGTGTAATAATTGAGACCTCTTGCCAAGGTGACATCCAATTGAAGCTTCGCAGTTTTAAGTCCTAAAGTTTCAATGGCATCACTGATAAATTGTAATTCCTCAATACCTTTTTGGCCGATGTCTGAAGTAGCTAAAATTGATTTTAAACTTTCCACCTGACTAGAAAAATCGCCAGATAATGCAAACAGAGGCTGTAAATTTTCAATGCCGGCTTCCGAAATACCTTTATTGCGCATTTCTTGTTTGACCTTCTCCTCGCCTATCTTATCTAATTTATCAAGAGCCACCGTAAAATCAATGAGCTTATCTTGGGCACCAATGACTTCAGCGATTCCAGATAATATCTTTCGGTTATTGATTTTAATGGTAACGCCTTCTAATCGAAGACTTGTAAACACGGCATCATATAATTGTATAAACTCCACTTCTTGCAAAAGTGAGGTTGAACCTACGACATCCGCATCACACTGAAAGAACTCTCTAAAACGACCTTTCTGCGGGCGGTCGGCTCGCCAAACGGGTTGTATTTGATAACGTTTAAACGGAAACTCAATATCGTTTTGGTGCTGTACTACGTATCGGGCAAAAGGAACGGTAAGGTCGTAGCGAAGGGCTTTTTCGGAAATGCTAGAAACTATCTTATTTGAAGACTCTCTAATATATTTATCCAATATTTCTTTTACTAATAAACCCGTATATGAATATGACAGATTTTTATTTTCTCCAAAATTTGACTCGTAAAAAGCTCTAGAAAGCTTTAACAATATATAACTCTTGCGAAAGCCAAAGAGTTCATAATCTTGATCTTGAAATATTTTCCATTCGTTTATCAATTCCATAAAACCTTGCTCATCTCTTTCAAATAATGAATTGAGATCATTTTGGGCTTTAAGGTGTTTCAAAAGTCTTTCATATCCGTCCCTAATCAAGTTTTGAATTCGAATAATATTTAGATAAAAAGTTTCATCAACACCTTTCAAATACTCGCCACTATTCAAAATCTTAAAAATCAATCGATCGCCTTCATCGCCATATTTGCCCATTAAAGTATCAGAATGTTCAAAACTTGGGGTTTCAATTGGTTGAAATCCGAATAACTGAAACTGACTTTTTATGGTATCGATGATGTAGTTTCGTTTTGAAACTTCTTCAGAATTAAAATCTCTCGTGCCTTTTGGTATGCTTGGTTTTTGTGCCATGTTTACTTCCCCGTCCCGAAGCGTCGGGAGCAGGAATCTATTTTTTAATTTTAAATATAAATAGTCATTGTCGCGTCGAGGTTCCTCGAGATGCATAGCTACTATCTTGTGGGATTTCTCGACCACGCTCGAAATGACGGATGTAATTCGATGCGTAAATAGGAAATCAATCACAAAAATATTATAATTTTTAGTGGCTGTCTTAAGTAATTTCATTTTTATGGTAACTTTATGGCGCTTCGGTAGTCTTATAGCAAAACGAAGCTAACTCTAGAGATACCAACTATGTTTTCACTTGTAAAGGAGAATATTAAAATTGCCTTTGGCTCTATTAAAAGTCAACTGTTGCGAACCATATTAACCGTACTTATTATTGCCATAGGTATTATGGCTTTGGTCGGTATTCTTAGTGGGGTCGCGGCCTTGGAAAATACCATATCTAGCGACTTTTCGTCAATGGGTGCCAACACCTTTAACCTGCAGCGTTATGAATTTACGGCACAACGACAAAGTGGTAGAGAGCGCCAAAAGGTCAATCCTGTAATTACCTACAGAAATGTAAAGGAGTTTGAAGACAATTATAGCTTTCCGTTTACCAAAACTTCAATTGCCTTTACTGGCACCCGTACAGCCGAAATTAAATATGGGAACGAAAAAACAGACCCTGAAGTGACGGTTTTAGGGGCTAATGAAAACTTTCTTCAAAATTCTGGGTTGGAGCTTGAAGATGGTCGTGGCCTCAATTTCTTTGATGTACAAAACAATAATGCCGTCTGTGTTATTGGTAGCGATTTGGTCAAAGCATTGTTTGAAGATGTTAATCCGCTGAACAAAACCATTAGCGTTAGAGGCTCTAAATTTAAGATTATCGGTTATCTCGAAGAGAAAGGCGCGACGTTTGGAAACAAGCAGGATTTACGAGTGATTATCCCCATTCAGAAAGCGCGATCTATTTTTACCAACCCGTTTATCAATTATAATCTTAGTGTAAAAGTGGATAAGAAGGATATGCTCGAAGGTGCACAGGAAGATGCCATTCTCACCTTTAGAAACATACGAGGACTGAATCCTGTAGAAGAGAATAACTTTGGCATTGAGCGCAGTGATGACTTAATCAATAGAATAGGGAGCATCTCTAGCTACCTCTATATTGCGGCCTGGATTATTAGTATCATAACCATCTTCGGATCCACTATTGCTCTAATGAATATTATGTTGGTTTCAGTTTCTGAACGTACTCGTGAAATCGGCGTACGAAAATCATTGGGTGCGAAGCGCAAAACGATTGCTTTTCAGTTTTTTATGGAAACTGTGATTATCGGACAATTGGGTGGTATTCTTGGAATACTACTTGGAATTCTTATTGGTTGGGGAATTTCTAAAGCGTTTGACCTAAGTTTTTCCACACCGTGGTTCGCCATGATTTGGGCAACGAGTATTGCATTTATTGTTGCGGTAGTTTCTGGGGTTTATCCTGCTACGAAGGCGGCGAAGTTAGATCCAGTTGAATCACTTAGATATGAATAAAGTTGCTATTTTTTTTAATAATCTAAATCGATTTTTTCGCAATCTATTATTAGATGATGTCGATAAGGTTCATGATAGACCTTTACCATATCATAGAAAATTTGGATCTGTAGAGCAAAAAAAGGCTAAACTAAAAGCCAAAAGAGAAATTGAACAAATACAGCAAAATCGAGGAATTTTTTAGTTCTGTATCATCTTATCAAAATACTCAAACAACTCCCCTTTTGTAATGTTTCCGCCTTGTTGAATTAATGCAAACTTGTCCTTGTTTTTATCATCTGTATAGGCTTTTTCGGCATTAAACAACTCAAGTTCGTCAGACATTAGGTTTTCTTGTAACCACTTAAAGCCTTCACGCGTAGCGAGATTTATCTCTTCTCTATTATTCAATTTTAAAGCAATAAGACGCATTTTGGTTTCTTCAATCTTAAACAAATGAATCTGCTGTGGCGAAAAATGCTCAATGTATTTTACTTGACCCAAAACACCTTCCCAAACCAAGTCACTAAAGACATCGAGTTCTTGCTCGGCGACTTCGGGTGTATTGGCTTTAATATCTTTCCATTCATCGGCCGTGATGGATTGTGTAGCCAAAAAATTGATAAATTCTTGATGCAGTTCTTCAAACTGTTCTTTTGATAATCTTGCGTATTTCATCACAAAGCATTTGTCATTCCGTACTCAATGCGGAATCTTTATTTAAATTCGTTTTAATTCTTAATCTTTAAAGCCTCAGCCACCGCAAACGGCCTGTCAGTCGCCATTACATCTATACCTAAGGCAAACCACTTATTGTAAAATTCATTTCCATTGGCTTCAGCACTTTTATCTAAGTTGCCTAAGGAGCCTAGCATCGTTAAAATACCTTTATCATGCAAAGCATCAAACAAAGCTTTGTCTGATAGACGTGTCCCAGTGAAAGCAATCATATTTTCGGTTGGAATGCCTGAATCCATAAGCCACTGAAACTCCTTCATATTACGTGCTGAAACCGAGAGCATTAATTCTGGTGCCAATTCATAGGCCGATTGTGACTGCTCTAAATCATAGGTTATAATGATACTCGTATCTTCTGCTTCGGCCTTTCTGATAGCGTTAATCACTGTTTCTTGACTTACACTACGCTTTATATCTACCGTTAATACAACATTATTGGTTTTGCTCCAGTTTAAAACATCCTCAAAGGTTGAGATTTTAAAATCGGTAACATTACCATAATCATCCCTTAAATTTAATTGCAACAATTCAGCATAGGTAAAATCGCTTAATCTTCCTGTTCCCGTTGTGGTTCGGTCGATACTATTGTCGTGCATTAAAACGAGGACGGAATCCTTGGTTTGTGCAACATCAATTTCGTAAACGGCGTAGATGCTGTCGTTAACGTACTTTAAAGTTTCAAGGCAATTCTCTGGATAATTGACCAAGCCTTTTCCACCGCGATGCACGGAGATTTTTGGAAGCTTGTCGTTTCCGTATCTGAATGTTTTAAGCAAAGCCGAGGCTTCTTTTTCAGGTGTTGCTAGGGCTTCCGGCTGGTCGACCGATTTCTTACAGCCAACTACTAATAAAAAGATTAAGGCGAATTTAAATAGCTTCATTATAATTTCCTTCATAGAAAAATGTTTTTCAAATTGTGTTCAGACCTGTCAGGTTTCGAAAACCTTACAGGTCGAGTTTTGTTTTATGCTTTTACAGCTAAATAAGCAATGCTATGTTTTTCCTCGTTGACGGGTATTTTTCAAATTCAAGTTTATAAAAAAACCGTCTAGAAAGTCTAAACGGTTTTTAAAATAGTTCAAAATAAGAGATTAAGCTTCAGCGATAACTTCAAAAGTTAAATCTACATTCACTTCTCTGTGTAATCTTATTTCAGCATCGTACTGACCTAAACGCTTAATGTTTCCACCTTGAATAGAAATAAATTTCTTTTCAATTTCGTGACCCTCTTTACGTAAAGCTTCAGCCAAGTCCATAGTGGTAATTGAACCAAATAACTTGTCTCCGGCTGTTGCACCTGCGCCAGCTTTTGCTGTAATTTTAATATCTAAACCTTTGATGGCTTCAGCTGTTTTTTCAGCATCTGCAATAACAGTTTTTTCTTTATGTGCGCGTTGTTTCAAGTTCTCAGCCAATACTTTTTTAGCTGACGCTGTTGCCATAACAGCTTGTCCTTGAGGAATTAAAAAGTTTCTACCATAACCGTTCTTAACTGTTACAATATCGTCTTTAAATCCTAAATTCTCAACGTCTTGTTTTAATATAAGTTCCATGTTATGAGTATTTTATTTTAATAAATCAGCAACGTAAGGCATAAGTGCTAAGTGTCTAGCTCTTTTTACGGCTACTGAAACTTTTCTTTGGTACTTTAAAGAAGTTCCGGTTAATCGTCTTGGTAACAATTTACCTTGCTCGTTTACAAAGCCTAATAACCAATCTGGGTCTTTATAATCGACATATTTAATTCCAGACTTTTTAAAGCGACAGTACTTTTGCTTCTTAGTCGTTTCTATGTTTAACGGCGTTAAATATCTGATTTCGCCGTCTTTCTTTCCTTTTGCTTGTTGTTCAATTGAAGACATAATTACGCTTTTTGTTTGTTTTTCTCTCTTCTTCTCTCAGCCCAAGCAATTGCATGCTTGTCTAATCTTACAGTTAAGTAACGCATAAAACGCTCATCACGTCTAAACTCTACTTCTAAAGGTCCGATGACTTCACCTGGCACGGTGTACTCAAATAAGTGGTAGAAACCACTTTTTTTGTTTTGGATTGGATAGGCTAATTTCTTTAGTCCCCAATCTTCCTTGGCAATCATCTTAGCTCCTCTAGAAACAAGAAAGTCTTCGTATTTCTTCACTGTTTCCTTTATCTGGTCATCAGATAAAACGGGATTTAAGATGAAAACAGTTTCATAATGATTCATAAAAAATTGTTTTTTGTTGTTAAAACGGGTGCAAAAATACGCATTATATCCTATTCTACAAGTGTTATAGCGATTTTATTTATGTGAAATTGCCAGAAGGTTTTAAGAGATTTGGCCTCCTCTAAAAGCAAGCAATTCCAACCACAGAATCCTAGACCCATAAATATAAGAAGACGTACAAAATTACGAAGAGCAAATACTCGTCTAAAATGCACACTATGAGCCTCAAACACCCTAAACCATTGATTAATTGAACAAAACTATCGTAGGAATTTAACGGCAAAGCAAATGTTAAAATTAACACTTTGTCGGTATTTTTTGTTTTTTAACCGAAATATTCGTACTATTGTCGATATCTTAACCTAAAAATGTAAATGTTATGACTTTAAACTGTGTCGTTGTAGACGATTCTGCTATCCAACGCCTCTCTATCGTAAAGTTAATTGAAAATCATTCTTCACTTAACCTTATTGCCGAGTACAGTAGTGCATTGGAGACTAAGAATGGTCTCAACACCCACAAGGTCGACCTTATCTTCCTAGATATTGAAATGCCAGTCCTGAATGGATTTGAGCTCCTTGACGTCCTTAACAACAAACCCCAAATCATCTTTGTAACCGGTAAAACCGAATATGCTTTCAAAGCTTTTAATTACGACGCTACCGATTACCTTCAAAAACCAATTACCAAAGAGCGTTTTAACACCGCAGTTGAAAAAGCTATTGAGCAACACAAACTGAAGCTTGATTTTAATGAAGCTGACGGCGAACACATCTTTGTAAAAAGTAACCTTAAGAAACGTAAGGTATATATTAAAGACATTAAATGGATTGAAGCACTTGGTGACTACGTAAAAGTTGTTACCGAGGAAAATAGCCTTGTTGTATTATCTACAATGAAAGCGTTTGAAAAAGAACTACCAGAAGGTAAGTTTTTACGAATCCATAAATCATACATCGTAAATCTCGATAAAATTGACCGCTTTAACAGCAAGAATGTTGAAGTCGGCGCCTACGAAATTCCGTTGAGTCGAAATAAAAAGACCCAACTCGTAGATGCACTAAATAATATGTAAAGATTCCGTTGGTTAAGATACGGACAACACCGCACCTAACTAATAGTTGTCCACGTCAATAATTACCCTAACTGACCTAAATTCTTTAACACTTTGGAAGCTATTGTGAATTTTCATAATAGCTTCTTTGGTTTGAAGTAGTGACTGCTTCGGTGGAATTTTCAACAAGATATTTTTAAGGTATAAATTCCTGATACGAGATACTGGTGGAAATTCTGGTCCCAGCACATTATATTTGAAGACCTGCTTTAACGACTTTGCATACCAGTCTGAAGCTGTATTGACACGATTGTAATCCTTATGCTTCAAGGTAATTTTGATAATCCTAAAAACTGGAGGATATTTAAAATTATGCCTGTCGTCCAACTGCTCCTTAAACATCGTTTCATAATCGTTGGTAGAGACTTGTTGCAAAATATTATGGTGCGGATTGTAACTCTGAATAATCACTTTGCCTCGTAAATCTGTTCGTCCTGCCCTACCCGATACTTGAGCCATTAACTGATAACTACGTTCATGCGCCCTAAAATCTGGGAAGTTGAGTAAGTTGTCGGCATTCATAATCCCTACGAGTTTAACATGTCTAAAATCCAGCCCTTTGGTCAACATCTGTGTCCCGACTAATATATCAACCTCGCGCTGTTCAAAAGCATTAATGATTTTTTCAAAACCGTATTTTCCTCGAGTCGTATCCAAGTCCATCCGCCCCACGGCTTTATCCGGAAACAACACCTTGACCTCCTCCTCTATCTGCTCCGTACCAAAACCTTTTGTGTCTAAAGTCACATTCCCACAAGCCTCGCAAGATTTTGGCATTATCGAGTTATAGCCACAATAATGGCAACGCAGTTGGTCACGATACTGATGGTAGGTTAAACTCACATCGCAATTGGGACATTGAGGCGAATGTCCGCAAGTTGTACATTCTATGATTGGTGAAAACCCACGTCTATTCTGAAATAATATAATTTGAAAACCTTGCTCCAATGTTTCAGCCATTTCTTCGATGAGGCGGTCGCTGAAGTGGCCTTTCATTCGTTTGCGCTTGTACTTGTCAGCTAAATCAACAAGTTCAATTTCGGGCATGAGAATATTATTAAAACGTGTTTTTAATTCCACAAAACCGTACTTATTGCGTTTGGCATTGTAGTAGGATTCTAAACTTGGTGTTGCAGAACCTAAGAGTGTTTTTGCTCCAAAAAGATTGGCCAATACAATGGACGCATCACGAGCATGATAACGAGGCGCTGGGTCAAATTGTTTATAAGATTGCTCGTGCTCTTCGTCAACAATAATTAATCCCAAATTCTTGAAAGGCAACAACAACGACGAGCGCGCCCCGATGATAACCTTGGCCTTGTTAGATTCCGCCAACATATTGTTCCACACCTCAACACGCTCATTACCCGAATAGCGACTATGAAACACCGCCACCTGTTCGCCAAAATAATCCTGAAGGCGTTGTACCAACTGTGTCGTCAATGCAATTTCGGGCAATAGATATAAAGTTTGTTTATTCTGAAGCAATTGCTCTTCAATCAATTTTACGTAAATCTCAGTCTTACCAGAAGCCGTAACGCCATGAAGTAAAACCACGGATTTATTTTCAAATTGAGATTTAATGGATTTTAGAGCTTCCAACTGCGCCTCATTCAAATCTTTAGAGTCTGAATTTGAATCGCCTTCAAACGTGTTTCTATCTATTTGAATGTGGTATTCTTCCAAAACCAGTTTATCAACCAGGGCTTTAATAATGGCATTTGAAGCCCCACTTTCCTTAGCCAAATCTGAAACCTTGATAGGTTTTTTCAAACTGGCTTCCATAGAAAATAAGGTTAGGATGACTTGGCGTTGTTTAGGTGCTCTACTCAGCAATTCTAACAGTTCTTGTAATTTTTCTTCCGATGAATGGTTGGGATGTAATTTGACGTAGCGCACCAATTTTGGCGTGTACTTTTCATATAATTCCTCTTGAAGATGTACGACGGATTTTTCGACCAAAGACTTGATGACCGGCAGTACTTTCTTCTTATCCAGAATATTGGAAATGTCATCAATTTTCAAGGATGACTGATGTTGCAGAGCTTCGTAAATCAGAAATTCATCATCTTGCAACTGCATCTCATCCACCTCAGCGTTGGTATTGGCGTGGATGACGGTTTCACTTTCCAACAAAAACGCATTTGGTAAGGACGCCCGCATTACTTCGCCCAAACTGCACAAATAATAGCTCGCAATCCATTGCCAGTGTTGTAATTGCTGTTCTGTAACAATAGGCGATTCATCTAAAATCTGATGGATGGTTTTGGCCTCATAAGCCGTTGGCGGATTGTTGTGAACCACCAACACCAGTGCGGTGTAGATTTTACTTTTTCCGAAGGGAACAGCAACCCTAATCCCAGGTTTTAGAACCTGTGACTCAGCTTCCGTAATGTGATAGGTAAACGCTTTTTGAAGCGGAATGGGAAGTATGACATCGATAAAATGGGCCATTACTTAACGCGTTTCCAATATTGTGTTTTGTAGAAAAACGCCACGTAACCACGGACTTGGAGCTCATCTGGATTGTCTTCTAACTTTAATCTGCATTTGTAGGATTTTCCGTTACTTGGATTTAAAATAGTTCCACCGTCGTAAACCTCGTCATTTTGAGACAGCCCTTCGATGATTTCCATACCTACTATTGGTTTGTCTTTATTTTTTCCAGAGCATTCTGAACAGACTGGATTTTGAGATTTAGCGTTCAAAACCTCAACAATTTTCCCATAAATTTTTCCGTCACGCTCAAAGATTTTCACAACGGACTTGGCCTGCCCCGTTTCATCATCAATCGTTTTCCATGTGCCAATAATACTTTGGGCGTTTAAAGTCGACATGAATAAGAAAAAACAAAGTATTTGTAGGTGTTTCATTCTTTGGAGTTTGATTTATGTAAATAACGCAAGGAGGCATTCAATTCATATCCGAGCAATAGGATATTTGCATTCAACCAAAGGTAAAACAAGAGAATTAACAAAGCACCGATAGAGCCATATAATTCGTTATAGTTTGAAAAATTATTCACATAAATCCCGAAAAGGTAGGACGTCAGCATTATCAAAACGGTGGTAAATAGGGCGCCAATAGAGAAAAATCTTGAATCACGTCCTTCCTTAGTGCCAAAATAATAAAGCGTTGCCGTTACCAAATAGGTCATAACGACGAAGAACACATACTTAGCGAAAATAACCCATGGCAATGCCGAATCGGCATCGAGCACACTTTCGCCAACAAAACGCTCATATAAAGGTTGTATAACGAAAATCTGAAAATATCCAAAGACAGCCACAGTAAACAATAATAGGATTGCCAATATAAGTGCTACCCCCATCGCAAAGATGTATTGTTTAATAGGATTACGAACCAATTGTTGATGGTAAGACGTTTCAAATCCTGAAAACACAGCACTAACACCGTTAGCCATTAAAACCACAGAAAGTACAAAAACACCAGATATAAGCCCACCTCCCTTATTACTGTTGATATTTTGAAAAATATTTTCAAAGAAAAAATCAGATGTTTGAGGCGGTAAAATGGAATTTAGAAAATCCATAAAATCAGCCTGAAACGTGTCAATGGGAATATAGGGTATGACAATGATTATAAATAACAGAAAAGGAAAAATGGCTACGAAAAAACTGAAGGCAATGGCACTCGCCCTTGTGGTTAAAGTACCTTTTATTATTCCTAATCCATACAGTTTCAGCAAATCCCAAACCGAAAGTCCTTCCAGCCCAGGAAGTTTCATGGCTTTAGAAAACTCAACCACCCTATTTATCACAGGTATTCTAGCGAGTTTTTCTTCTATGGTTTTGGACATGTTTTATTGTTTGGCTGGTTGTGGTTTGTTGTTTAGTTGAGAGCGTCAACTCTATTAACAAGAATAGCAAGTTAAAACTTTACACTAACTAAACTGCTTTCAAGCTCAAATCCAGATTATAGACCGAATGTGTTAATGCGCCAGACGAAATATAATCTACACCACATTCGGCATAAAGTCGCACTGTATTTTCATTAATGCCTCCAGAGGATTCTGTTAAACACTGGTCGCCAATCATAGCTACTGCTTTTCGAGTGTCTTCATAATTAAAATTGTCAATTAGAATACGATATACACCGCCACAGTCTAGAATCTTTCGGATTTCATCAAGGTTTCTGGCTTCCACGATGATTTTTAAATCACGACCCGTGTCTTTTAAATAAGCTTTTGTTTTTTCAATAGCTTCAGCTACGCCATCTGCAAAATCGATATGATTGTCTTTAAGCATAATCATATCATACAAAGCGAATCTGTGATTCTCTCCACCTCCGATTTTAACTGCCAATTTTTCTAAAGCACGAATACCAGGTGTTGTTTTTCGGGTATCGAGTATTTTAGTGTCCGTACCTTCTAGCAACTTCACAAATTTATTCGTCTTTGTAGCAATAGCGCTCATGCGTTGCATAGCATTCAACACCAAACGTTCAGCTTTTAAAATGGATTGTGACGCACCCTCTACATAAAAAGCGATGTCACCGTATTTCACTTCGTTTCCGTCTTCAATCAGAGTTTCAACAGTCATGTCTTTATCCACATAAGCAAAGACTTGCTTGGCAAATTCTACGCCAGCCAAAATACCGTCGTCTTTCACCAATAACTTCGCTTTACCTTGGGCATCCGCTGGGATACACGCCAAAGAACTATGGTCGCCATCACCGACATCCTCACGGATAGCGTTGGCTATTATGATATCTATTTCGTTCTGAAATTGTGCTTTTGAAATCATACACTCTTATTTCATGTAAAAATAACCATTGTTTTGGGAATTTGTAATTTTACATTATGCAAATCACCCTACTTACTATCGGGAAGACCGACAATAAAAACCTCATTCAACTCATCGATGATTATAGTCATCGTTTGGAGCATTACATAAAGTTTCAGTTTGATATGATTCCCGATTTAAAAAAAGTGAAGCATCTGTCTGAAGCCCAGCAAAGAGAGAAGGAAGGTCAATTAATTTTAGACAAAACGAGCACTTCAGATGTTTTAATTCTGCTTGATGAAAACGGGAAACAACTAGATTCTGTGGCCTTTGCCAATTATCTTCAAAAGCATATGAATTCTGGCATCAAAAATCTCATTTTTGTCATTGGTGGTCCTTATGGTTTTTCGGATGCGGTGTACCAACGCGCCAATGGGAAACTGAGTCTCTCTAAAATGACGTTTTCCCACCAAATGGTGCGTTTATTTTTTATAGAACAACTCTATCGTGGATTTACGATTTTAAAAAATGAGCCATACCATCACCGCTAAAAACGTTAAGTCTTTGCTAAATCACGAAAGCTTTTAACCAATCTTCCGTCCAAGGCACTATGAACACTCCAACTAAAGACTTAATTATCTTCGATGGCGAATGCAATTTGTGCAACGGCGTTGTTGGGCAACTTTTAAAGATTGCACCCAAAGACCATTTTCAGTTTGTGGCGTTTCAATCGGATTATGGCCAAGAATTACTAACCGAATACGGTTTCCCTACCGATGATTTAGAAACGGTAATACTTATTGATGAGACGGGCGTGAATACACACTCGGACGGTTTTTTGAGAATCATCTCTAAAATCCCACAACTCAAATTGGTAGCATCCCTATTAGCATTCATCCCGAAAATGATTAGAGACTATATTTATAAAACAGCCTCTCGCAAACGCTTGGAGTGGTTTGGGAGTTCTAGTAGCTGTACGGTCGATTACAGATAATTAATCCACATAAGACCCAATCCACCCATCAATTTTATTTTCTAACAATTGTAATGGAATACAACCAGTTTCCAACACTTGATTGTGGTATTCTCTAATATCAAATTTATCGCCTAATTGTTCTGAAGCACGTTCACGAAGTTCAATCAATTTTAATTGTCCGATTTTATAGGATAAGGCTTGACCAGGATTTGCCATGTACCTCTCAATCTCACTGGTAATACTACTTTCTTCCATCGCTTCGTTTTCCAACGAATATTGAATCGCCTGCTCTCGTGTCCAACCTTTGCTATGCAAACCAGTATCCACTACCAAACGAATTGCTCTATGAATTTCCTGACTCAGCATTCCAAAATATTGATACGGGTCTTTAAAAAGTCCCAGCTCCTTACCCATTGATTCGGCATATAAGGCCCAGCCCTCGCCATAAGAAGAATACCACAATGTTTTTCTGAATTTTGGTAATTCATTACTTTCCTGTTGCAACGAAATTTGATAATGGTGTCCTGGAATCGCTTCATGTAGAAACAAGCTTTCTTTATCAAAAATATTATAGGTCTCAACATCTGGTATTGGCGTAAAGAAAATGCCCGGACGGGTGCCATCCAACGACCCCGGATTATAATTGGCTGCGGCGGACTTTTCTCTAAAAGGTTCTGTTCTTCTAACTTCAAAAGCCGTGACGGGTTGCTTATCAAATAATCGGTCTATTTGAGGTTTCATGGCATCGTGGATACTATCATAAAACGCAATAACTTGAGAACGCTCGGTAAAAGGCATCAGTTCCTTTTTTGTTCTTACATGGTCGAAAAAAGCATTTAAATCGCCTTCAAACCCGACTTCCTGCTTTACTTTTTCCATTTCGGAACGGATTCGGGCTACCTCGCTCAATCCTAACTTATGAATCTCATCTGCCGTCATATCAGTTGTGGTGTACAACTTAATCTGGTGTGCATAATAGGCATCACCAAGTGGTGTGGCATTGATACCACTAGAGGTTCGGCCTTTGGCCATATATTCATTCTGAAGAAAATCAACCATCTTTTGATGCGCTGGTATTACCTTGTCTTCAACCATAGCGGTATACGCCGTTTTTATTTGCGTCTTCTCTTCGTCTGAAAAATCACCGGACAATTTGGCTACGGGCGAAAAGTATAAATGTTTTTCAACAGGGCCTTTGGCTAAGGTTTCAAACTGCGGGATGGTTTTTTTAATCAAGGGTTGTGGCAACACATAACCTTCTTCCATGCCCTGTTTCATATTATCGATGGCATTATCTAACCATACTAAATAATTATCGACACGGGTCAACCATTCATTATAGTCTTCAACAGTTTCAAAAGGCTGGGCGTTGGTGGCCGACGCGAATTGATTAAAGTCTAAATTCATGGACCACATTTGGTCGACTGGCATCAAATCCTTTTTAAAGGTCATGGCTTCGAGATTGATATCGCAATCCCATTCCAATACCTCGAGACTCAATTTTTCTGTGTTGCTAAGGTTTTCTGTGTCTATTTCAGAAATCAGTTGCTTGTACTTGGTGTAATAGGCCTTCTTTTTGGCTTTATAGTCGTCTGATAAAACATTCGGAAATTCCGTATCAAATCGATTATCTCCCGCACGCGTAGCAGTCATCGGGTTCAATGCATAGCCTTCTTCACTATAATCGCTTAACATGGTTTGAAGCTGTTCTGAAGCTTCAGTAGATGTAGTAGTAGTTTCTGCTGTTTTGTCGTCCTTACAAGACCAAAGGACACATACACTAAGACATAAGATGGCGAACTTCTTCATGGGAAAGGTTTTGATTAGTCCCTAAAGATAGTGTAATTGTAAAATAGTCTTTTAAAATTTTGTCTGTAAAAACGTAATTAGGAAGCAAACTTCGCTAATTCCAAATCATTGATTGCGCCGTGCGAAGCATGTGCCACTGCAACTCCATTTTTTATTATCAGAAGCTGAGGCGATTGGTGTAGAACTTGAAATTTATACCCAACTTCATTAGACACGTCTCTGTGATTCAACAAATCGAGATAATACAAATCGATATTGGTCTCTTCCAAATTGTAAAATTCCACAAACTGATTAATGACCATTCTGCTGATACCACAACGTGTAGAATGTTTGAAAATAACTTGGGTTTTTGTTTTCGATTTTTCGGCAATGGCATCCAATTGTTCAAGCGTCGTCAATGGTATCCAAGGCAGTACTTTTTCTTCTTTTGGTTCTGATGAACCACTAAATAGTTTATTAAAAATCCCCATTCGTTATCTTCAAATTTAAAGTCAATATAAAGGTAGTCTAATCCGAATTCAATTCCTTACAGACTGACGAAAAGTCATTATAAAACAAGGCTTAACAGACATTTTGTCTTATAAAATGCATTGGTAAGGTAATTGCTTTTTAAAGGGAAAACACAACGAAAAAAAATCGCCACGAGCGATGATAAAAAACATATAGAATGAATTTTAATAATTATACCATTAAATCCCAAGAAGCCATTCAGCAAGCGCAACAGCTTGCGCAGGGCTTTGAACATCAACAGATTGAAAATGAGCACTTATTTAAGGCGCTTATGACGGTTGATGAGCACGTCATTCCTTTTCTATTGAAGAAATTGAATGTTAATGTTTCACTTTTGGAACAGATTTTAGACAAAGAACTACAGAGCTTTCCAAAGGTTTCTGGCGGACAACTCATGCTTTCTCAAAAAGCTGGAACAACGTTGAACGAAGCCTCCAACCTTGCAAAATCAATGAATGATGATTATGTATCGGTGGAGCATTTAGTACTTGGCATTTTTAAGAGTAAAAGTAAGATTGCCCAAATTTTAAAAGACCAAGGTGTTACCGAAAAAGGCTTGAAATCCGCCATCGAGGAATTACGAAAAGGTGACCGTGTAACATCTCAAAGTCAGGAAGAAACCTATAATTCCTTAAATAAATACGCAAAAAACCTCAATGCTTTGGCCAAAGACGGGAAGTTAGACCCTGTCATTGGTCGTGATGAGGAAATTCGTAGAATTCTTCAGATTTTGTCGAGACGAACAAAAAACAACCCTATTTTAGTAGGCGAACCTGGAACAGGAAAAACCGCCATTGCGGAAGGTTTAGCACATCGAATTATTGATGGTGACATCCCTGAAAACCTCAAGGATAAGCAAATTTACGCTTTAGATATGGGAGCACTAATCGCTGGTGCCAAGTACAAAGGTGAGTTTGAAGAGCGTCTAAAAGCCGTTATTAAGGAAGTGACGACTAGCGATGGTGACATCGTGTTATTTATTGACGAAATCCATACGCTCGTTGGCGCCGGTGGTGGCCAAGGTGCCATGGACGCGGCCAACATCCTAAAGCCAGCATTGGCTCGTGGAGAACTGAGAGCTATTGGCGCCACAACGTTAGATGAATACCAAAAGTATTTTGAAGCCGACAAAGCCTTAGAGCGTCGTTTTCAGAAAGTGGCGGTACATGAACCCGATGTGGAAAGTGCCATTTCCATCCTTCGTGGTATAAAGGAAAAGTACGAAACACACCATAAGGTTCGAATTAAAGATGAAGCAATTATTGGTGCGGTGGAATTGTCTAATCGTTATATCACGAATCGATTTTTACCAGACAAGGCCATTGACCTTATGGACGAATCTGCTTCTAAACTACGTATGGAAATCAATTCAAAACCCGAAGAATTGGATGTTTTGGACCGAAAAATCATGCAGATTGAAATTGAAATAGAAGCCATTAAGCGCGAAAAAGACGAAGCGAAATTGAAAAATTTAAAGTCCGATTTAGCAAATCTGAAAGAGCAACGCAACGATATCAACGCCAAGTGGAAATCTGAAAAAGAACTCGTCGATAAAGTACAAAGTCTTAAGCAAGATATTGAAAATTATAAAGTTGAAGCAGAACGTGCTGAGCGCGAAGGCAACTATGGTTTGGTCGCCGAAATCCGATATGGTAAGATTAAATCAGCGACTGAAGAGTTAGAAGCACTTCAGAAAACCTTAGCAGAACAGCAGGACACAGCCTTGATTAAAGAGGAAGTGACCTATGAGGATATTGCAGATGTAGTAGCCAAATGGACGGGCATTCCGGTGACCAAGATGATACAAAGTGAACGTGAAAAATTATTAAAACTTGAGGACGAATTGCACAAACGTGTTGTAGGTCAAGAAGAAGCTATTGAAGCAGTTTCTGATGCCGTAAGACGAAGTCGCGCCGGATTGCAAAATCCACAGAAACCGATTGGCTCATTCTTATTCCTAGGTACAACAGGTGTCGGTAAAACCGAATTGGCAAAAGCCCTGGCAGAATATCTTTTCGATGATGAAAATGCCATGACGCGTATTGACATGAGTGAATATCAAGAGCGTCACGCCGTAAGCCGATTGGTCGGTGCGCCTCCAGGATACGTCGGTTATGACGAAGGCGGGCAGTTAACCGAAGCTGTGAGACGCAAACCATATTCTGTAGTATTATTGGATGAGATTGAAAAAGCGCATCCTGATACGTTTAATATCCTCCTTCAAGTTTTAGATGAAGGTCGATTAACAGACAATAAAGGGCGGGTTGCAGATTTTAAGAACACCATTATTATCATGACCTCTAACATGGGAAGTCAGATTATTCAGGAGCGATTTGAATCAACTAAAAATGTCCAAAGCGCGATTGAAGGCGCCAAAGTAGATGTTCTTGCATTGTTAAAGCAAACGGTTCGTCCTGAATTCTTAAACAGAATTGACGACACCATTATGTTTACGCCATTGAGCAAGGAAAATATTGTCGATATCGTAGACCTACAGCTAAAGAGCATCACCAAGATGATTGCCGAGCAAGGTATCACCTTTGATGCTACAGAACAGGCCAAGGCTTATTTAGCGGAGAAAGGCTATAATCCAGAATATGGTGCCAGACCTGTAAAGCGAGTGATTCAGAAAGAAGTTCTGAATCAGTTGAGTAAAGAAATATTAGCTGGAAAAGTAACCACAGACAGCATTATTTTACTCGATGAATTTGACGGACAATTGGTGTTTAGAAATCAAGGTGACCTGATTGTCCAAGAAATTTAAATACCACTGTAACAAAGTGACTTATAAGTAGTCTTTATATTGATTGGTTGGTCCTGCTTTAATCAGCAGGCAAATGGAAGCAACGCGATTATCCTTAGTGGTATGACCGTTGCTTTTTTAGTGTAATACTTTTAGAAAATGATAAAATTGTAGGGCTTTTTGACGAAAACTGTAAACAAGGAATTTAAGAAATGTTAAAGAATTTACCGTTCATCGATTTTATGATTTTTTTCATGCTTTTAGACGATGAAAAGAACAGCTTGTCGTATATTTGTACCGCTATTAATTCCAACATAAACTAAAGACAACTTCCATAATTCTTGTCTTTAATAATCCCTCTGAAAATGAGGAATTAAATAGTTTATCAATCGTTAAAAACTCAAAAAACGCACATGGAATTAAATTCATACATAGACCACAGTTACCTCAAAGCAGACGCCACGGAGCGTGATATCATACAACTTTGCGAAGAAGCCTTGAACAACCATTTTTATTCTGTTTGTGTTAACGGCTGTTATGTGCCGATTGCACATCAAATCACTAAACGTTCGGATGTTAAAGTATGTGCCGTCGTAGGCTTTCCTTTTGGTGCTATGTCTACTGAAGCTAAAGTTGCTGAGGCCAAATATGCGATTCAGCAAGGTGCTTCAGAAATTGATATGGTCATGAATATCGGTATGCTGAAAAGTAAAAATCATGTTGCTGTTTTAAGAGACATTACTGAAGTAAAACGTGCTATCGGTAATACGCCACTCAAGGTCATTATAGAAATCAGCGAATTATCTAAAAACGAAATCGTAAAGGCCTGCGAGATTTGCTTGGATGGTAAAGCCGATTATGTAAAAACCTCTACGGGATTTGCTGAAGGTGGCGCTACATTCACCGCTGTAAAAATTATTAAGAAAACCTTGAAAGACCGAGCAAAAATTAAGGCGTCTGGTGGTATACGAGATGCTGAAACAGCGATGAAATTCATCGATTTGGGTGTTGACCGCATTGGGACATCGTCAAGTGTTTCCATTTGCAAGTCTAAGTTGTCAATTCCGGCATAACTTTTAGCTGTATCCGATTTTTAACGTTTCATTAGAATGCTCTAGGTCGCATCTCAACTATATTTGAGAAACTGACTTAATCATTCTATATGAAAAAGATTAAATACATTTTAATCACTTTCACATTAACCCTATTAGTTCATGCATGCAACTCAAGGACAAAACCTGAATCTTCAGATGTCCAAAAAGAGACTTCAGAAATTTCATTCTTTGCTTCAGATAGTATTGAGGTCTTTGGAGATTTGCATATTACCGATAAATCGGCACCATCAATAGTGTTATTTCACCAGGGCGGGTCCAACGGTAGAGCCGAGTATAAATCGATAATTCCAAAATTAAAGGATTCGGGATACAATGTTCTATCCATCGACCAACGTGTTGGCGGTCAATGGTACGGTGGTTATAACAGAACTGCTTCGTTAATAGAACACCTAGATTATGGGTATTGCGACGCTTACCCAGACATGGTTGGCGCTTTAGACTATCTTAAAGCCAAAAAACTCACTGGTAAGATTATACTTTGGGGAAGTAGTTACAGCGGGACTTTAGCTATCCAATTAGCACACAGTAGACCCAATGATGTTGATGCGGTATTAGCATTTTCTCCAGCTTCGGGACCTCCAATGGCAGATTGCCAGGCTTCTGTATATTTAGAATCATTAACCGTACCTTTAATTATATTACGTCCAGGCAATGAGGCTAAGATAGAATCAGTAAAAGCGCAATTGGCCCTAGCGAAAGACAATAATCACGAAACCTATGTCGCTGAAGATGGTATACACGGCTCATCAATGCTTGTAGAAAGTAGAACAAAAACAAATGTCGATTCAACAATGCAAACCGTATTTAATTTTTTACAAAAACATTCAAAATAAATCCATTTTATAAAATAATCAACCATGAAAAATCTCATCGTACTTTTTGTTCTTGCATTAGCCTTCAATTCTTGTGGGCAGTCAAAATCTGCTGATAATGATGGCTCTACAGTCTATTATTTAATCCGTCATGCTGAAAAGGACCGCTCTGATGCAACCAACAGAAATCCTAATTTGAGTGAAGCAGGCCAAAAACGTGCGGAAAATTGGAATACCCATTTAAAAGATGTGGATTTTGATATGGTCTACTCTACCGATTACAATCGAACAAAACAAACCGCCACACCAATTGCTGAGCGTGAAGGCTTAAATATCTCCATCTACGACCCAAGCAACATGGCTTCGGACGAATTTATGGCAGAAACAAAGGGAAAAACAGTGCTTGTTTTAGGACATAGCAATACCACGCCAGTCTTTGCCAATAGTCTTTTAGGCGAAAAGAAATACGAAATGATGGCGGACGATAATAATTCAAACTTATATATCGTCACTATTGCAAAAGATGGTACAGCGACTTCCGAATTAAAGGTTGTCGATTAGTCGGACTTCGACGTTTTCCAATTCAATTTTAGAGAGTAAATCCAATTGCTTGTCTTTAAATAGTTGTCCTAAACTCTCTAAAGCAATGTCTTCAGACTTGGGCTTATAATTCTTGTAATCCACAAACCGAATTCCTTCCACAGTCCTTTCATTAAAGACTTCACGGAATCTGAAACCTCTGCCGTCGTCTTCTGCATAGGAATAGGCGAAATAATCCAATTCAAAATTTTCGGTGTTGAACCAGTATACAAATTCATCATCAAAATCCTCCCCACCGCCGTCTTCGTCAAAGGTGACCTTTACTCTAAAATAATCTTGCCCCTTAATGGTTTCGTCAGTCAATAAGGTCTTATTCACGGCACCATCATTCAAACCAAAAGGCAACACCGAAAAGTAGTGAACCGAATTGACCGATGCCGTGTATTTCGCCACCATAGAATCCGCTAAAATTTGCCTTTCCTGATTTACAAAGCGCTCAAAACCATCATTGGTAAGGATGTCCTTGATTGCTTTTCCATCTTCAGAAAACAAACGCAAAAGTTCGAAGCGACCGTTGTTACGCATAGCTCTATATTCCATTTCTCTAAATTCAAATCGAATGCCTGAACGATTCAACTTGTCCAAACCAGCAGACGAAATCGCCTTATTTACAACCATATCGCCAGTGAGCTTTTCAGCGGTTTCAACGGCAGTCGTTTCATTTTTAGTTTTTTTATCGCTTTGGCAACTGACCAACACAAGGCCTAAAAAAAGTATATAGAGTCGTTTCATAACTGGTGGTTTGTCACAATGAGTCGTAAAGATATTTATTGCTTTACGCTTATTCCTAAAATATCTTCAAAATCTCTACCTTTGTCGCTTATGCAAAAAACGGTCAACATACTCAACCGAAAGGCGAAATTTCAATACGAAATTTTAGATAAATACACGGCAGGCATTGTGCTGACGGGTACGGAAATAAAATCCATCCGCGCCGGAAAAGCCTCTATTGCCGAAGGTTTCTGCGAGTTTAATGACCGCTCGGAATTGTTTGTCATTAACATGACCATTGAAGAATACAGCTTCGGGAATTACTACAACCACAAGCCTAAAGCCGAACGTAAACTACTTTTAAATCGTCGCGAATTAAAAAAGCTTGAAAAGGAGGTCAACATTAAGGGTAACGCCATTATCCCCATGCGCTTGTTCATCAATGATAAAGGTCTTGCAAAACTTGAAATTGCCCTCGCCAAAGGAAAAAAACTCTACGACAAGCGCGACACTATAAAGGACCGCGAGAACAAGCGGAAGTTAGACCGCATTAAGAAAGATTTCCGATAACTTTAAGATTGCCCTAACTTTTGGGAACGAAATTTCATATAAGTTTGACGCGTCAAGCAACGTTTTGCAGAAAATTGACGTCTCTATCAAAAACGCCATCAATCAAATCTCTATGAAATCAACTTTACCATTTTTATTTTTTCTTTGTGTCGTACAGTTAGCTACCGCCCAAATTACGGGGC
This sequence comes from Winogradskyella maritima, assembly GCF_042650215.1. Lineage (NCBI taxonomy): Bacteria > Pseudomonadati > Bacteroidota > Flavobacteriia > Flavobacteriales > Flavobacteriaceae > Winogradskyella > Winogradskyella maritima. Next base: position 41,984 of record NZ_JBHSAT010000002.1, read on the forward strand.
AAATCACGGACGCTAAAAACGAAGGCCTCCCATTTGTCAGCGTTTATCTTGAAAATACCTACAAAGGCACCACCTCTAACGATGCCGGGTTTTACGAACTCAATCTCGAAAAAACGGGTGACTACGTTTTGGTTTTTCAATCTTTAGGATTTAAAACCGTAAAGAAATCCATAAGTATTGACCGCTTTCCATTTGAAGTCAATGTGCAACTATCTGAAGAAAACGTCTCTTTAGACGAAGTGGTTGTAAATGTGGAAGAAAACCCCGCCAATATCATCATGCGAAAGGCTATCGACGCCAGAAAAGCTAATCTTGAAAAAATCCAGTCGTTTAAAGCGGATTTCTATTCCCGTGGGTTAATACGAATAAAAGATGCCCCCGAAAAATTTCTCGGCCAAGAGGTTGGCGATTTAGGTGGTGGATTGGATTCAACCCGAAGTGGGATTATCTATCTATCGGAAACCATTTCAAAAATAGATTATCTACGTCCAGACCGATTGAAAGAAAAAATCACAGCCTCCAAAGTGAGTGGTGATGATAATGGCTTTAGTTTTAACAACGCTGTGGATGTGGACTTCAATTTTTATAACAATACCTTGGAATTTGGTAGCGAAATGGTCTCGCCAATTGCCAATAATGCCTTTAGCTATTACCGCTACAGATTAGAAGGCGTCTTTTATGACGACCGTGGCAACCTTATCAATAAAATTGCAGTCACTCCAAAGCGAGAGAATGACCCAGCATTTTCGGGTTACATCTTTATTGTAGAAGACCAATGGACCATCTATGCTTTGGAATTGAGTCTTAACGGTCTACAAGCCAGAATTCCACCTGCAGAAATCATTACGTTAAAACAAAGCTTTTCCTATTCTGAAACCGATGATATTTGGGCTTTGATTTCCCAGAGTATCGATTTTAAATACGGGCTTTTCGGGATAAAAGGCGACGGTCGCTTTACAGCAGTTTTTAGCAATTATGATTTCAATACAGGACTAAACACTAAGGATTTCGGGAGAGAGCTCGTTGCGTTTGAAGAAAATGCCAATAAAAAGGACTCACTCTTTTGGGAGAAAATTCGTCCTGTGCCTTTAACTTCGGAAGAAATTCGGGATTACGTCAAAAAGGACAGTATAGAGATTATTCAAAATTCGAAACCTTATCTGGATTCTGTAGACCTTGCCCGAAATAAATTCAAGCTGACCAATATCGTGACAGGTTACACCTATCAAAATTCGCACAAGGACTACCGATTGGGCTATGATATTCCGTTGAGCAGTTTACAGTTTAATACGGTGCAAGGGTTTACAGCTGGTGCTAGTGCATTCTACCGTAAGAATTATGATGAGTATAAGAAATACTTAAGCATTAATGGTAGTTTAGAATACGGTTTTTCGGATGAGCGCCTGCGTGGTACTATGCGTGTCAACTACAAATTCAACGATATCTCAGACGCGTTTTTAACAGTCTCTGGTGGTACGCAAGTCCTTCAATTCAATACGTCAAACCCGATTTCGCCTTTCATCAATTCGGTTAGCACCTTAGCTATTGAAGACAACTACGCCAAGTTTTTTGAGCGGTATTTTGCTCAGGCTAGTTATTCTGAAGAATTATTCAATGGTTTCCGGTTTTCATCGACTATAAGTTATGAGAAACGCAATCCACTTTTTAATACCACTGACCAAGTTTGGAATAATGAAGAGGGCGATGCATACACTAGCAACAATCCGTTGGATGAAACTGCTTTTGGCGTGGCAACGTTTGAATCGCACAACATTTTAAAATTTTATGCTTCAGCTCGTATCAACTTCGGACAAAACTATTTGAGCTATCCAGGGAGTAAATTCAATATTCGGAATGAAAAATACCCAACCTTGGTGCTTTCTTACGAAAAAGGCTTCGGGTCAACCAACGACAATTATAATTTTGACCAAGTCCGCGCACAACTTTTCCAAACCATGAATTTGGGCGACAAAGGCCGAACGATTTACAATTTGAAAGCTGGAACTTTTTTCGGTGGGGATGATATTGCCTTTGTGGATTATCAGCACTTTAACGGCAACCAGACACATTTTAGCCGTCGTGGGAACTATACCAATGTCTTCAACAATTTACCGTACTATAGTGCCAGTACTAATGATTCCTATTTTGAAGGCCATTTGGAACACGATTTCAACGGTTTTATTTTAGGAAAAATACCACTGCTTCGTAAACTTAATTTCAATTTAATTGCTGGTGCACATCTCTTGGCCACACCAGATAATAAACCGTATCAGGAATATTCCATCGGTTTGGACAATATCGGTTTTGGCAAATGGCGCTTTCTCAGAGTTGACTATGTAAGGTCTTACCAAAGCGGATTTCAGAGCGATGCCATTGTGTTTGGGCTGAAATTGTTTTAATTTTAAAACATGAAAACACTACTCACTTTTATTTCGGCTTGTATTCTATCGTTAAACCTTCAGGCGCAAGATGCGATTACGCCAGATTATTTAGGTCATGTGACCAGCTTAGACCAAACCTTAAATACGCTTTACGGCGTTATTTCTGGCGAAAAAGGAAAAGAACGGGATTGGCCTTTATTTAAGTATTTGTTTCATGCGGATGCCAAGCTCATTCCAACCGGAAAAAACAAAGAAGGTCTTCAAGTAGCGCGTTACATGACGCCTCAGCAATACATCGATTCTTCGGGCAAATGGTTGGTGGAAAACGGTTTTTTTGAAAAGGAAATTAATCGTAAAGTGCAGACCTTTGGCAACATCACCCAAGTCTTTAGTACTTACGAATCCTATAAAAGCGAAAGTGATACCGAACCGTTTATGCGTGGTATCAACAGCATTCAACTCATGAATGACGGTCAGCGTTGGTGGGTGATGAATATTTATTGGATGCAAGAGTCGGAAGCTAATCCTATTCCTTCGGAATATCTTCCGGATTAATATTAAAAAATACTTCCATTCTCTGTTCAAAACATTCTTTTTAAGATAATGTCACATTGAGCGCAGTCGAAATGGCCTACGAAGAGCTTACTTCAAATGTATCGACCCAAAACGACAAATTTTCTTTGTTTAGAAAAACCTCGATTACTTTTATTAATCTAAAAAAATCTTAAGAGCAAAGCCGTATTCATTTTAGTTCGTAATTTTGGGCAAAGAAAACTGAAATTATGAAACTCTACTTACGCCTTTCCCTAATTGTATTAGGACTTTCCATATCGTCTTGCCAAGACAAAGTAGATCCCAATGCTGTAAAACCCATTTTTGAAAACGGCGAAGCCCAAATTGTGGAGGCTTTTAATAATCCTGACGATTGGGTTAGACACGACCTTTGGGTTGAAACAGAATTTGATACCGACGGCGACGGTAAGCCAGACCGTATGCACGTAGATGTCACTCGCCCGAAGCAAACTGATACTGAAGGATTAAAGTTGCCTGTGGTTTATGAATCTAGCCCCTACTACGCTGGTGTTGCACCAGATGTTGATGGTGTTTTTTGGGATGTGAAACATGAATTGGGCGAAATGGCTAAAGAACGGGTTCATCCTGAAGTGACACGAAAAGGTGAACGCCCGATTATCTCCAACTCACAAATAAAAACTTGGGTACCTCGTGGCTATATCGTTGTGCATTCTTCGTCTCCAGGAACAGGCTTATCTCAAGGTGCACCTACCGTTGGTGGCATCAATGAATCCTTGGCGCCAAAAGCCGTTGTAAAATGGCTCAATGGCAAAGCCAAAGGCTATACGAGTCCAGATGGCGATGAAGAAGTGGAAGCTTTTTGGTCGACCGGAAAAGTGGGTATGACGGGTACGAGCTATAATGGTACTATTCCCCTAGCCTGCGCCACAACAGGCGTTGAAGGTTTAGAAGCGATTATTCCTGTTGCGCCAAACACCTCCTACTATCATTATTACCGTTCTAACGGTTTGGTACGTTCACCAGGTGGTTATTTAGGCGAGGACATCGATGTGCTTTACGATTATATTCACAGTGGTGCCGAAGACAAACGGCCTTATAATAATAAAACCGTTAGGGATTCTATAATGATTCAAGGCATGGACCGTAAAACAGGCGACTATAATGACTTTTGGGCGGGACGTGACTACCTGAATGCTATGGACGGCATGAAAGCGGCATTATTAATGTCCCACGGTTTTAACGACTGGAATGTGATGCCAGAGCACAGTTATCGCATCTACAAAAAAGCGAAAGAACAGGGTTTACCAGCTATGATTTACTATCACCAAAATGGACATGGTGGTCCACCGCCGATTTCCATGATGAACAAATGGTTTACTAAATATCTACATGGCGTCGACAATGGTGTTGAGAATGAAGAAAACAAAGCTTACATCGTTCGGGAGGACGATAAGCGCAGTGAGCCAACGGCTTATGCAGATTATCCAAATCCTGAAGCGTCAATGGTCAAGCTAAATCTTAAGGTCAAGGGAAGAACCCAAGGGCAACTTACCCTTGATGATGGCGATATTACTGCTGAAGCCTTAATTGACAATGTGAATTTTTCCGGAACAGAATTAGCAAAAGCCGAAGAGTCCGAAAACCGTTTATTATATGTGACGCCAGAGCTTAAGGAAGACCTTCATATTTCGGGCTTGGCCAAAATGCACATTACTGTAGCGAGTAGCAAACCCTTTGCTAATCTCTCGGTTTGGCTGGTAGCACTGCCTTGGGAAGAAGGCGAAGGCACAAAAATTACAGATAATATTATTACCCGCGGATGGGCAGACCCACAGAATTCAAAATCCCTAACGGAAAGCGAACCTCTAGAACCAAATCAATTCTATGATTTAACTTTCGATTTACAACCCGACGACCAAATCATCCCAAAAGGCCAAAAAATAGGCTTGATGATTTTCAGTTCCGACCAAGAATACACCTTACATCCAAAACCAGGAACGCTACTCACTGTAAAATTGCAGAAAACGCATTTAGAATTACCTGTTGTTGGTGGGGTTAAGGCTTTTAAAAAGGCGACGGAGTAGGTTTTGTAATGTAAAAATGAAAAAGCTCTAAACTTGGTTTGGGGCTTTTTTGGTTTTAGACAATGGATTTCGTGAAACCCCTAATTCTTATCCTCCAACAAAGGCACAAATCGAAACTCTCCAAACTCATGCTTTTCAAAATTCTTTGGGCCTTTTCGTATAAAGAGTGTCATGGTTTGTACATCATCCCCCACTGGAATAACCAAGCGTCCACCAATGGCCAATTGACTTAATAATGGTTTTGGTACAAAAGGCGCACCGGCGGTAACGATGATACCATCGAAAGGCGCTTCGTCTTCTAAGCCGATGTAACCATCACCAAAAATGAGTTTTTTAGCGCGATAACCGATTTTAGGTAAAAACTTGCTGGTCTTTTTAAAGAGTTCTTGCTGACGTTCTATACTCCATACTTTCGCACCAAGCTCCAATAACACTGCGGTTTGGTAACCACTGCCAGTCCCTATTTCGAGTACTTTTTGACCTTCGGAAAGGTTGAGTAATTCAGATTGAAAAGCCACTGTATATGGTTGTGAAATGGTTTGGTCGGCACCAATTGGGAAAGCTTTGTCTTGATAAGCATGGTCCAAAAAACCAGAGTCCATAAACAAGTGGCGCGGTATTTTTCCGATGGCATTTAAAACAGCTTCGTTGGTAATGCCTTTCTCTTTCAGGATGGCGACTAGCTTTTTTCGTAGGCCTTGGTGTTTAAACGTGTCTTTCAAAATGTAGGGTTTAGTCGGGACTAAAATTAATAGAAAGCTTTTCAATGGCAAAGCTAAAACGGGATTGCAATTTAGGATTTTTCAACAGTGCGTTTTTCAAAATGAAGTATTATAAATTTCGCATTATAGCGGTTCTATTTTATCTTTTCATTACAAATAATTACGTCTAAAACCGTTATTTTTGTGAAAAACTGAATTTATGCTAAAAGCTGGGGTTTTGGGTGCCGGACACCTAGGTAAAATACACCTGAGATTATTAGAGCAATCTGAAAAATACGAGCTGGTCGGTTTCTACGATGCAGATGCCGAAAATGCAAAGCGCGTTGTTCACGAATTTGGTTACAGGTATTTTGATACTATTGAAGGCTTGGTCGACGCCGTGGATGTTGTTGATATTGTCACACCAACCCTTTCGCATTATGATTGTGCGAAGCAAGCCATCACCAAACGCAAGCATATTTTTATCGAAAAGCCAATTACAAATACGGTTGAAGAAGCCGAAACCATTAGGGCCTTAGTGGCCGAGAATGGTGTTAAGGGTCAGGTGGGACACGTGGAGCGTTTTAATCCGGCGTTTACCGCGGTTAAGAACAAGATTGACAATCCCATGTTTATCGAAACGCATCGTTTGGCGGAATTCAATCCAAGAGGAACGGATGTGCCTGTGGTGCTCGATTTAATGATTCACGATATAGATATCATTTTAAGTGTGGTGGACTCGCCAGTTAAGCATATCTCCGCAAGTGGCGTTTCCGTTGTTAGTGACACGCCAGATATTGCTAATGCTAGAATTGAATTCAAGAATGGTTGTGTGGCAAATCTTACGGCTAGTCGTATTTCCTTGAAGAATATGAGGAAGACGCGTTTCTTTCAGAAGGACGCCTATATCTCTGTTGACTTTCTAGAGAAGAAATGCGAAGTTGTAAAAATGAAAGATGCACCGACGAATCCAGGCGATTTTGACATGATTCTTCAGAATGCTGAAGGCGTTAAGAAGCAGATTTATTTTGATAATCCTGACGTAGAAAGCAACAATGCCATTTTAGATGAACTGGAAACCTTTGCGGATGCCATCACTAACAATACGACGCCAATTGTGACCTTGCATGATGGTACGGAAGCACTTAGGATTGCCAATATGATTATTAATCAGTTTTAAGAGCCCATCCCTAGCCCTTCCCAAAGGGAAGAGAACCGCAAAACGCAAAATGTATGGTATCATATAATTCAAAAAAACAATTACAATAACTAAACTTTTATTTACAAGCCCGAGTAAGAGTTCCTCCCCTTGGGGAGGCTAGGTAGGGCTTTTTTATTATGAAAAACGTAGCAGTTATAGGCGCAGGAACCATGGGAAACGGTATTGCACATACTTTTGCCCAAGCCGGATTTAAAGTGCAACTTATAGATGTCAACGAAGCATCTCTTAAGCGTGGTGTGGATACTATTTCCAAGAATCTGGACCGCATGGTGGCCAAGGAAAAAATATCTGAAGCCGACAAGCAACAAACCCTTGAAAATATTACGCTCTACACAGACATTACCGAAGGTGTGGAATACGCTAATTTGGTGGTGGAGGCGGCCACGGAAAATATCGATTTAAAACTCAATATTTTTAGACAATTGGACGAAGCTTGTCCAGACGACACTATCTTGGCGACCAACACTTCATCAATTTCCATTACTCAGATTGGTGCGGTTACATCTCGTCCGGACATGGTAATCGGTATGCATTTTATGAATCCGGTGCCGATTATGAAATTGGTGGAAATCATACGTGGTTATAATACCAGCGACGAGGTGACTCATACGATTATGGAACTGAGTAAGACTTTGGGTAAAATTCCAACTGAAGTAAATGATTATCCAGGTTTTGTAGCCAACCGCATTTTAATGCCGATGCTTAACGAGTCTATTGAAACGCTATACAATGGTGTTGCCGGTGTACAAGAAATTGACACCGTAATGAAATTAGGCATGGCACACCCAATGGGACCTTTACAACTCGCTGATTTTATTGGGTTAGATGTCTGTCTTTCCATTCTGAATGTCATGTACGACGGCTTTAAAAATCCAAAATACGCACCGTGTCCATTATTGGTCAATATGGTCCGAGCCGGAAAGCTAGGCGTGAAGTCTGGTGAAGGTTTTTATGATTATTCTGAAAGCAGGAAGGCGGAGACTGTGGCGAAGCAGTTTTCTCGATAGTTTTATTTTAAGTGTAAAGTCCAAAGTGTAAAGTTGTTAGTCAATGCGTATGAATAGAGTTCAAGATTTGATAGCTTATAAGAAAGGATTTGAGCTGGCAATGGATATCTTTCAGCTCTCTAAATCGTTTCCAAGAGAAGAACAATATTCACTAACAGACCAAATTCGTCGCTCGTCTCGAAGCGTTTGTGCCAATCTTTCTGAAGCTTACAGCAAACGCCGTTATCCAAAACATTTCATTAGTAAACTTACTGATTGTGATGGCGAAAACGGAGAAACAAGAACTTGGCTAGAGTTTGCTTTGGCATGCGCCTATATAACGAAAGACATTTATAACACGCTTTATGATAAATCCATTGAAATTTCAAAATTGCTAAACTATATGATACTGAATCCAGAAAAATTTGGTTCCAAAGGGTAATAAAGCAACAGTGAGAACTTTATACTTTACACTTAAAACTTTACACTAAATCGTGGCCAAAATCCTCCCATTCCGAGCCGTTCGCCCAACCAGAGACAAAGTCAGCCTCGTGGCCTCTCGTTCCTACCAAAGTTATACGCAGGCGGAACGCGAAGCACGGCTTGACTATAATCCCTATTCATTTTTACATATTGTGAATCCAGGGTATAAATACGACAAGGAGATTTCTGGGAAAGAGCGATACCAATTGGTGAAAAATCGCTATTTGGAGTTTAAGGAAGATGGTGTATTTGTTCAAGATGAAAAGCCTTCATTTTATATTTATCGTATAGTTGATAGGGATAACCAAGTCTTTAACGGAATCATTGCTTCGGCAAGTGTTGACGATTACAAAAACAACGTCATCAAGAGGCACGAAGATACCATTGCTACTCGAGAATCTGTATTCAAAGATTACCTAAAGACCGTCGGATTTAATGCAGAACCGGTTTTATTGACCTATCCAGATAACGCTATCGTTTCTGGCATTGTACAGCAAATTCAGTCACATCGTGCAGAGTTCGAATTTACCACCACCTACCGAGACACCCATTATCTTTGGCAGATTAGTGAAGAACGCGATATAAAAACCATTACCAAAGCTTTTTCAGATATGAACACGCTTTACATTGCCGACGGCCATCATCGCTCCTCATCCTCTGCCCTGCTCTGCGACGATTTAAAATCTGAAAACCAAAATCATTCTGGTGACGAAACCTATAATTCATTCATGAGTTTTTTAATTCCTGAGTCTGAATTACGCATTCATGAATTCTACCGTATCATCAAAGATTTGCATGGGTTATCTAAAGAGGAATTTTTGATTAAGCTAGATACCATGTATCGTATTGAAAATCGTGGTGCCATTCCTTATAAACCATCAAAACCACATCATTTTAGTATGTATTTAGATGGAGAGTTTTATTCACTATATCTTCGGAAAACCAATTACAAATTTAAAACATCCTTAGACCGGCTAGACGCTCAATTATTATTTGAAACCATTTTAAAACCGATTTTGGGAATTGACGATTTACGCAACAATTCGCGCATTGACTACCTCAGTGGCAAGAAGGACATCATAAAATTGATTAATAAAATTGACGGTGGCGAATTTAAAGTCGGCTTTGGAATGATTCCTGCATCCGTAGAACAGATGAAAGCCATTGCAGACGAAGGTTTAAAGATGCCACCAAAAAGTACCTATGTTGAGCCTAAGTTACGGAGTGGGGTGACTATTTATGAATTTTAACTTGAAATTAAGCTTGAATGAGTATTGCTAAAAACATAAAAAGATTTCAATCTGAATTACCAGAAAACGTGACCCTAGTCGCGGTTTCTAAGACCAAACCGATTGATGATTTAATGGAAGCGTATGATGCTGGGCAACGCATTTTTGGAGAAAACAAAATCCAAGAAATGACGGAGAAATGGAATGCCATGCCAAAAGATATTCAATGGCACATGATTGGTCATGTACAACGCAACAAGGTGAAATATATGGCGGAGTTTGTGAATCTTGTTCATGGTGTCGATAGCTTCAAACTACTCAAAGAAATTGATAAACAGGCTAAGAAGCACAGCCGTGTGATAGATTGTTTACTTCAAATTAAGATAGCCGAGGAAGAGAGTAAGTTTGGGCTGTCTAAAGCGGATGCTTCAGATATTTTAACTTCAGACTCATTTCAAAATTTAAAACATATAAGAGTAACGGGGCTTATGGGCATGGCAACGTTCACCGATGATATGGCCCAAGTTGAACGTGAGTTTAAATCACTTCAAACCTATTTTAATACTTTAAAAACCAACCATCCTCATCTTGAAATCCTTTCCATGGGTATGAGTGGCGACTACAAATTAGCTATAGATTGTGGCAGTACCATGGTCAGAATTGGGAGTACTATTTTTGGTGCAAGAAATTACAGCTAAGCCTTTGCCAATCTCAAGATTTCCTTTATTTTTCAATTTTAAAACAATCTGAAAAGACGCTTTATTTACGCAATCTTAGACATAGAAACTACGGGTGGAAAATTCAATGAAGAAGGGATAACCGAGATTGCAATCTACAAGTATGATGGTCATGAGGTTGTTGACCAATTCATTAGCCTCGTTAACCCGGAACGCGAGATTCAGCCCTTCGTCGTAAATCTTACGGGTATCAATCAAAAGATGTTACGTAATGCACCAAAATTCTATGAGGTTGCCAAGCGTATCGTTGAAATTACCGAAGATTGCATTGTTGTAGCCCATAACAGTAGTTTTGACTATCGTATTCTCCGAACGGAATTTAAGCGTCTCGGCTTCCCATTTAAACGAAAAACCCTATGTACCGTGGAATTGGCAAAGGAGCTGATTCCGGATATGGAGTCGTACAGCTTAGGAAAGTTATCTCGGGCCTTGGGTATTGCCGTGAGTGACCGACATCGTGCGTCGGGCGATGCTCAAGCCACGGTTAAGCTCTTCAAAATGTTACTGAATAAGGACTCTGGCAAGAAAATCATTAAAGCCTCAGTAAAAGTTGATGAAAAACCGAAAATTGCTTCGAACTTAAAACACATTATTGAAGATTTACCGTCGGATACGGGTGTCTATTACATTCATAACGCAGCGGGTGATATTATTTACATCGGAAAGAGCAATAATATTAGAAAACGCATCACCCAACATTTTACGGGGAAAGATTCAAAATCAAAGAAAATTCAAGCGTTGGTTCACTCCGTCTCTTTTGAAAAAACCGGAAGCGAGTTGGTAGCCCTGCTCAAGGAAAGTGTGGAAATTAAAAAGAACAAACCGCCTTTAAATAGAGCGCTTCGGAAAAGCTTGTTTTCCCATGGTCTATATAGTTTTGTTGATGCTAATGGCTATCTCAACTTTTCGATAGACCACGCCAGTAAAAAGGAAACGCCGATTACAACATTCAGCAATCGTAGAAGCGGTACCGCCTTTTTAAACCGAATGACCGAAGATTTTGAATTGTGCGAAAAACTCAACCATTTATCAGCTTCTAAAACTAGTTGTTTTAATTACGGTATTCAAAAGTGTTATGGCGCCTGCGTATTGGAAGAAGACGTCACCACCTACAATGAGCGTGCACAGCGTATCATAGACCACAACAGCTACGAGGATAAAAATATGATGATTATTGACCGTGGTAGAAGTGTCGGTGAAAAAAGCGTCATTGTTATCGAAGAAGGTCAGTTTAGAGGCCTTGGTTTTTTTGACCTTAATCATCAAATAAATAATCGAGACGTATTATTATCAATTATCACTCCGATGGAAAATAACAAAGACCATCAGCATATTATACAAAGTTACGTCCGCCGGAATCGTAAACGGCTTAAAATTGTGATGATATAATGGAACCCTCCCAAAATATTCTTTTGTAAATTTAGCACATGCAACAGCAAAAGACAAAAACACATTGGCGGGTGAGACTTCATGAAATTATTTATGAAGCAGATACACCATCGGGTAAATTTTTTGATGTTGTTCTTTTAATCACCATTTTATTTAGCATCGTACTTGTGATGCTAGAAAGCATTAACAGCTTCGACCTCAAATATCATAAGTTCATTTATATTTCGGAATGGGTTATTACTATCCTCTTTACCATTGAATATATCACTAGAATCATTACCGTAAAAAAACCATGGAAGTATATTAAAAGCTTCTATGGCGTTATAGACTTGCTCTCCACTATCCCAATGTACTTATCCTTTATATTCGCGGGTACTAATATGCTTATTGCATTACGAGCTTTGCGTTTACTGCGGGTTTTCAGGATTTTGAAACTAGCAAGGTATTTAGGTGCATCCCAACATTTATCAAAAGCACTGAAGGCCAGTAAAGCTAAAATTTCGGTATTCTTATTTGCAGTAATGATTGCCTGTATCATCTTTGGCACTTTAATGTATATGGTTGAGGGCGAAGAAAACGGTTTTACCAACATTCCAAAAAGTGTGTATTGGTGTATAGTGACATTAACGACAGTAGGGTTTGGTGATATTGCCCCAGTAACACCGCTAGGCCAGTTTATCGCAGCTGTTATTATGATTATGGGTTATGGTATTATCGCCGTACCTACTGGCATTGTGACTGCGGAATACACCTCCGCTACTAAAAAAGATGATTCTAAGGTACTAGAGCCTGTTGAGATTGATATGAATACACAATCCTGTCAGAATTGTAATGCGGAAAAGCACAAGGACGATGCCAATTATTGCTATCAATGTGGCAACAATCTGCATTATGACTAAATTTCTCTTATCCGTAGTTGGCCCTACAGCCATTGGTAAAACGGCACTGAGCATACAATTGGCCAAACACTTTGAGACTGAAATCATTTCGTCGGATTCTAGGCAATTTTTTAAGGAAATGTCTATCGGTACCGCAGTACCCTCACGTGAAGAATTGAGCCAAGTCAAGCATCATTTTATTCAACATTTATCAATTCAAGACCCGTATAGCGTCGGACAGTTTGAAAAAGACGCAATTGCTCGACTAGATACAATTTTCAGAAATCATGATGTCGCAGTGATGGTTGGTGGTTCAGGATTATATAGTAATGCCGTGATTCATGGTTTAGATGATTTTCCTGATGTGGATTCCGATATCAGAACCACATTAAATAAAAGAATTCAGGATGAAGGCATCTCTGTCCTTCAGAATGAATTAAAAGAAAAAGACCCGAAAGCGTATGATACCATTGCAATTGACAACCCGCAACGGCTTATCAGAGCTTTGGAAATTTGTATTGGGACGGGAAGACCCTATTCTAGTTTCTTAGCGAAAGGCAAAATAACAAGACCTTTTGAAACCATTTCGGTGGGCTTGACGGCTGAGCGTTCCATTATTTATGAACGTATTAATCAACGCGTAGATATTATGATGGATTCTGGTTTATTGGAAGAAGCTAAAAGACTGTATCCTCACAAAGACTTGAACGCCCTTAACACTGTAGGCTATAAAGAATTATTCAAATATTTTGATGACGAATGGGAACTTGATTTGGCCGTTTCAGAAATAAAGAAAAACACCCGTCGCTTTGCTAAGCGCCAATTAACCTGGTATAGAAAATACGATAGTATTTTATGGTTTGATTTTGAAACACCATTGGACCAAATTCTCGACACTCTTACAAAACATATTGAAACCAAAAAATCCAGCTAAACAGCTGGATTTTTTATATATAAAGGAAAAACGTTTTAAGCGTCTTGGTTGTTGATGACCAATCTAAACCCTTCACCATGAATGTTTAGGATTTCAACATTTGGGTCTGGTTTTAAATATTTACGAAGCTTCGCAATATATACATCCATACTACGCGATGTAAAATAATTGTCATCTCTCCATATTTTGGTCAAGGCCAATTCTCGTGGCATTAAATCATTTTCATGTAAAGCCAAAAGACGTAATAATTCGTTTTCTTTTGGTGACAATTTTTCAGGATCTCCCCCATCAAATTTTAAGAATCTTAATTTGGAGTTTAAATCAAAGCGTCCAATTTTAAATTCAAACTGCTTGCTATCCGCAACAGAATCTGTAGCCTTTCGTTGCATAATGGCTTTAATTTTCATGAGAAGAACTTCACTGTCAAACGGTTTGTTGAGATAATCATCCGCACCAACCTTATAACCTTTAAGCACATCCTCTTTCATGGCTTTAGCCGTTAAGAAGATAATTGGTACATCCGTGTTTTTCTCTCTAATCTCCTTAGCTAAAGTGAATCCATCTTTGTAGGGCATCATCACATCTAAAATACAAAGGTCGTAATCATCCTTTTTAAATTTTTCAAAGCCTTCCATACCATTCTTTGCATGTACAACGTCATAGTCGTTCATAGTTAAATAGTCCTTAAGTACGGTTCCGAAATTTGGATCGTCTTCTACTAATAAGATTTTTTTGTTTTGTTCTTCCATAATTTATGATATTAAGGGCAGTTTTATCGTAAATACACTGCCTTTTCCTTTTTCACTTTCTACTGATATATGACCCTGATGGTCGTCAACAATTCGTTTTACATAGGCCAACCCTAAACCGTGGCCTTTTACATTGTGTACATTACCAGTGTGTTCTCTATAAAATTTTTCGAACACACGTTTTTGTACTTGTTTTGACATGCCGTTTCCTCTATCTGCTACTTTCAGCAAAATATTAGACCCGACATTTTCTGTATACACATCAATTTCTGGTGCGTTGTCAGAATATTTTATAGCATTATCCAACATATTGACTATAACGTTAGTAAAATGCGTTTCATTAGCTAATATTGATGAACTTGATGCATCAAGATGGAGATTGATATACCCTTTTCGGTCTTCAACAATCAATTCAACGTGTGTTGCAGCATCCTCCACTAAGTCGTGCAACTCCAACGGTTCCTTACTGATATTAAGCTCATTTTTTTCGAGCTTAGAAATTCTCAGTACATTTTCAACTTGGGCATGCATCCGCTTATTTTCTTCGCGAATCATTCCCAAATAACGCTTTACTTTGTCTTGGTCACCAATGACTTTTGGATTCTTTATTGAATCCAAGGCTAAATTGATGGTCGCAATTGGTGTCTTAAATTCGTGCGTCATATTATTGATAAAGTCCGTTTTAATCTGAGATATCTGACGTTGACGAATCAACTGATAGATTGCTCCAGAGTAGGCCACAACAATAACAATGGTGAAAATGACGGATAAAACAATCATACCAATAATTGATGAGAGTAAAAACTGCTTACGTTCTGGAAAATCTACCCAGAGAATATAATTGCTTTCATTGTCATTGTTTAAAAATATCGGAATACCTCTTGAATCTTCTGATTTTTCAAAATTATCGGATTGCACCTTGGTGCTTAAATCATCATCGTAAATCGCGAATTCAAAATCTATATTAATACCTTCATTCTTAAGGAATTTCTTTAATAAAGTCTCGACCTGTTCGGTCCTTATGCGCTTATAAATTGGGTAATTACTAATGAGTGACCTAAATGTGTTTTCCCACATGGTCTGTTGTACCTCATTAAGGTTAGAAAACTCAGTTAAGGTTGAGATAGGCATCATTTGGGCACCTTCATCCAATCCTTTCTTACTGAATACTTCCGTTTTACGTTCGTTTTTAAATACGCTTAAAGGAATGCTGTCTGCATCAATTTCAAAGAACAACGATGGGACTTTAAAGCGCTCCTCCAAAACCATATTTGTATGCTTTATGGTTTTGTCTTCGGACTCAATATCGGTTTCTACCATTAATTGTCTTATCTCGGTAGAATCGATATTCTGCTCCTTAAAATAAGGTTGAGCCGCCGCCATAAAATTCCGAAACTCAATATTTTCAATGGCTCGTGACACTTGGCTTAAAGACCGTTTTACACTAAGGGTAAAATTTTTGTTTTCATTCTCTAAGCTTTTATTGATAAAGTAAGACTGAACGAAAATGATACCAATGAGCGAAAGGCTCATCAAAATGACTAAAACGACGAATAGCTTTTTGCCCATCGGTCAAATTTAACATTTTAACATTTAGCCGAAATTGTGTTTAACCTTACATTAACACAAATGTTAAAATTCGGGAACTGACTTAATTTTTCAGGAGAGTTTTGTGGATAGCAAGAGCTTCTTTTTCAGCCTTATCCAATCTATTGTTTGTTATAGTAAAATCTGCTTTTTTTTCCTTTTCTGAATCAGGCCATTGGTTCTCAATTATGGCTTTGACTTCTTTTGCTGTTTTGCAATCGCGCTTTATGACACGTTTAATACGTTCGTCTTCATTAGCTACAACTAAAATTACGGCATCATAAGCGTGTTCCTGACCAATTTCAAAAATTATGGCGGCTTCTTTGAGAATATATGGTGCATCCTGCTTTTTAACCCAGCGTTTAAAGTTTGAGGCCACCTTTGGGTGCACAATTGAATTCATCTGTTCGAGGAGTCCTGCGTTTTCAAAAATCTGTTTACGAATAAAATCTCTGTTCAGCTCATCATTGACATAGGACGCTTCGCCAAAAAGCGACGTCAGTTTTCTTCTAATCACTTTAGAGCGGTTCATGAGTGCTTTGGCTTCCTTATCGGCATAATAAACAGGTACACCCCAGCTTTCAAAAAAACTACAGACTGTTGTTTTGCCGCTACCTATACCACCTGTAATACCAACAATTTTCATGCTTAATTTTCTAGGACTATGATTTCAATGCGGTTTTGCTTCAAACGCAATGACTTTACGGATTCTGGTTGCTTTGTTACTTCTGGAACCAAAAAATTCTGATTGGCATTTTGCAAATTTTTAAAATCGCATTCAATTTTAAAATCATCTACTTTAATAGAATTGTAAGTATCTAAATCCACATAATAAGTCAATTCTACTTCTTTGGGAAAGTAATTGATTCTCTGCTGTTCTGGCACGTTTTTTAATTCTACAGGCAATGTAATTTTGCCTTCGGTAAATCGCTTTACCGTAGCTTCGACATCCACTTTTGACGGGTACAATTTCACATTAGACACCTCGGGCTTTAACAAACCTATAGTCCCGCTTATATTTTCTTGAATGTCATTGAGTTTTAAAAGTTCTGTTTCTACAAATTCTAAGGCTTCAAGTTCATCTTTGGCTCCGACTAATTTAACCGAATCTTGTGAAAGTCGTATCTCTCCTTTTATATCGTATCCTGGAACGAACTGAAGTTCCTTATTCAATTGAATAGGCAATAGTTTTGATGCCAAAAGTTCAAAATTAAAATTCATGGTATCGGGCTCAACATTGATGACTTCAAAACGTTTTCCAAGTGCAGATTCAATGACATGAATATCACCAATAACATCCCATTGATATGATGTTTTTTTCAGTTTGGTATCTTCGGAAACATTTAGTAGGATAGGTTTTGGTTTTTCAAATATAAAAGGTGCTAAATTGAAACCTCGGGATTTCACCAGTACGTTGACATAATATGTAGAGTCTTCGTATAAAGCAATTTCTTCTTTAAGATTGGTCAATTCCACCTTAATTTTCAGAGTTTCTGAATAGGTTTCCGAAAATTTCGTTAATACTAAAAATACAAAAGCGGCAATGACAAAAAAACTAAAGCCCTTAATATTCTTACCCTTAAAAAAGCGGTATTTCCCTATGTTAATGCCTTTCTTCATTTAAAAAACAATTTAGCGAAAAGTTCTTCAGGTGTTTTATTCGATAGCCACAATTTTAAACTCGATTTAAGAAAACCAATACCGTAGCCGTAAAACATTATAAAAACTGCAATGGTACTTTGCAAAGCGATGAGGATACTTTTGGTTTTAAAAAAGGCCGTTAGCAGAACTACTAAACTATAAAACGCGTATACAAGTAAAGGCCATTTAAACCCGAATACCAAGAGTAATATTGAAATGAAAAATCCAAGAATAAAACACGTCGGAAGCCAAAAAATCAACTTTTTGGAACTAGGATGCCAATGATTAAGAATAGGTCTGGTCATACCAAACTTATGGACTTGAGTTTTAAACTTTGACCACGAAATACGACGTTTATGATACACAAAAGCATTTTCAATCAAGGCTGTTTTATAGCCTAATGCCCAAAGACGCAAGGTTAAATCTGGGTCTTCTCCTGGATGAATCTTTCCGAAGCCTTTTGTGGTCTCAAATGCTTCTTTAGATAAACCCATATTAAAACTTCGAGGTTGAAATTTTTCTAATTGCTGTGTACCGCCACGAATTCCACCTGTTGTTAAAAACGACGTCATCGCAAAATTTATAGCCTTTTGTAAATTACTGAATGATGGGTGAGCTGCGTCAGGTCCACCAAAGCAATGCACAAAGTTTTGACTAAGGAAGTCATCAACAGTTTTTAGGTACTGAGGTGGCAACAACACATCGGAATCTAAAATAATAAAGTAATTGCCCTTGGCATGCGCCATACCATAATTCCGTGAATCGCCTGGACCAGAATTTTCTTTAAAAAAATACGATACATTTAATTCTGGAAACTTGGCGATGATAGCATCCGACTTTTCTGCAGAACCATCTTCGATAATGACGATTTCATAATCAAAATTTCCTTCTAAGTTTTGAAAGCTTTCGAGCAATTCAAAAACCTCATTAGGGCGATTATATACGGGAATTACAAAAGAATAAGATCTATGTTGCATCACAGCAAATGTAAGTATTCTTTTTGTGTAATATCATCACAAATTCTTGCTACTCCTTTATAAATCTTATGGTTTTAGAAGCCTCTCTAAGCGTTGCTCTAATACTATAAACACCTGAAGATAATGAAGACACATCAACTTGATTTCTATTATGTAAGTATTTAAAATCAAGAACCTTTTGCCCAGTCATATTTACAATTTCAAGTTGGTCAATGCCTTCTTTAGATACTATAAATAATTTTTCATTTACTGGATTGGGATAAATATTAAAAACCAAATCTTCAAAAGTATTCGTATCTAATGTTTGGTCTTCCACAAAACTTACCGTTTGGTTTACGGCAATATCAAAGTAGGTTCGAGTAATTCCATTTGGCCATGTAACTTTTATATAGTCCACTATGTTGGCGTCTCCTATTCCAAAGGTTTCTTTAGTGGAATTTTGCGACATATAGCCTTCCCCATTCAGTAGGACTCTATACTGGATTTTTCCATTGGACGATATTTCAATTCGTGCGCCAGTAGCATCCCTATTACTTATTGTCCCCTGAAGCCGAACTGCTAAATAATTATTTGAATTGCTGGTTTGATTATTCCAGATAAACGGTGGTTCATTGCTATTGTTAACTGCTACAATATCCACTTTACCATCGTTATTGATATCACAAATCGCCGTTCCATGCGTGCGTTTCTGATTGCCCGCAAAACCAATATTTACAGGTTGTGAAAACGAATCACGATCCACACGCTCATAAAATGCAAAAGACGGGTAACCCTCGGAGCCATCAAAAGAACAGCCTACATATAAATCTAAATCCCCATCATTGTCAGCATCTAAAAAATTAGATCCCCAAGCAAAACTATTCAGATTAACGCCCGCCTGCTCTGAGACATCCGTGAAAGTGCCGTCACCATTATTTTTCAGTAGTACACCACCTTTAGTCATGGTGCTTATAAAATCTGGAGTATTGGTGACATAAATATCCAAGAATCCGTCTGCATTGTAATCATCTACCGTAACTGACATAGCATCAATAACTAGCTTGGTGCCTGAAACTTCGCTAACATCAGTAAACGTTCCATCGCCGTTATTTTGATACATGAAATTAGGGGCGAATTTATCGTTAGAAACGTAAAGGTCTTGCCAACCGTCGTTATTAAAATCGAAAAAACCAGAACAGAAAGTCAATTCGGGTGTATTTGCCAATCCTGCTTCTACCGTTTTATCCGTAAACGTACCATCGCAGTTGCTTTGATAGAAATAATTGCTGACAGACGTATTTTCTGTTCTATTGGAAATATAGACGTCCAAACAACCGTCATTGTTTACATCGCCCCAAGAGGCTCCGTATGTCGCTTGAATCGATGTATCTAAACCCGAAGCAATAGTCACATCAATAAGACCTAAGTCCGTCATTTGAAACAATCGATTACCATGAGTATCACTGGTAACAAACAAATCTTTGTCCCCATCATTGTCATAATCTACCCAATTCACAGAACGGGTTTGGTAAAGTATCGGTGGATCAATGAGGACTTCTTCAAAAAAAAGCCCTTGAGAATTTTTGTAGAATCTCAAGGGTACATTTTCTCCGGAAGTGATGGTGATATCATCCCATCCGTCATTGTTATAATCAGCAACACTAAGACTGTTACCAAGCTCCGTCAGACCAGTGTGATCGGTAACACCGATGTTTGTTGCTTCATTTGCAAAATAAATCTGTCCGCTCGATTCTAGCGCAACAGCCAATAACAGTAGAAACATAAATGATCGTGTCATGACTTAAATATAAGACATAATCAATAAAATACGCCACCCTTGAGGTGGCGTATTTATTGATAAAAAGATTTTTTTATTTCTTTATGACCTTAATGGTGTCGGTACGATCGTCACTTTCTAGTCTTACAAAGTAATTCCCGTCGGAAAGTTGACTCATATCTAAAGTCACTTCACTTGTCTTGGGGGACATTTGCATAACTTGTTGCCCTAACAAATTGAAAACCTTTAAATGATCTATATTTTCATTAGCATTAATATAAAGCATAGAGGCTGTAGGGTTAGGATAAAAACTCAATCTAAGGCCCACATCGAAATCAGTCGTTGAGAGCGCCATTCCCGAAAGACGAGCAGTGAAGACGCCCGGCGCGCGACTTGTACCATCATCATTAACTCGGAAGTAATATGTGACACCTGGCGTTAATCCGGTTACAGGACTCGTATTGCATTCTCCCACTTGTGAGCCAGAGCAGTCACTATAGAAACCATATTGAAAGCCCGATGTTATGGAAGCAAAGATCTCGCCTGTAGATGGTGCGGTGAACGAATACCAAACATCACTTTTTGTACCGTTAAAACAATCGTTGGTAATGGCTATATACGTAGCAGCCGTATTGTCGCCTACGATATCCTCATCAAGATTTACTGGTGTAGCATCAGCGCACATATCATTTAATGGAGAAACGTAGGCAGACACTTGGAAATTAATAATGTTGTTCCCTCCAAACTCCCAAACACGAATATAAATGGTTTGACCAGCCAAGCTTATGTCATCAACAGAAACCAATGAATATGCTCCATCTGAACTATCATCATCATCGCATTCTACGGCTACTAAACTTCCACAACTACCTGAATAAATTTGCATACCAGAATCGCCTCCATTTCCAGATGGGTCGGCTTGAGTTTCTATGGTAATACGTCCATCTGCAGGGACAACAACCGAGTACCATAAGTCACCTCCTGCTGTTCCTGAAGGACTATAACTTGCACAACTAGGAGCAGGAAGCTCTCCTGAAGCCGAGGCGGAAGCGTTGGTTTGTCCTCCTACCGCATTATCTGTAAATTGAGTCCCTATGGTTAATGCAATTGCTGAACCGCATAAATCATTGATCGGGGGTGGGGGCAAAGTTCCAACACAGATATCGAAGGTAGTATCGCGGTCCGGTGTCGACGTATACGAATACACTTGAACCAAATAGGTATTACCAATTGTGAGTCCCGAGGTCACACTTGCGTTTGGATCAGAACACTTTAATGCCGCTCCTAAAGTCGCACAGCCCGAGACACCGTCATAAATCGCATGATACATATCTGTAGTATTCCCCGTTATATTAAGAAGATTGATAGTATGCTCCGTGTTTGTTGCTACAAAACTAAACCAAACGTCATCATCATCGGTTCCGAAACAACCCGATCCACTAACTCCAGAATCTGTTGCGCCAGCCACTGTACCCGATGTACTATTAGAACAACTCACATCTGGATTGACAGTTAAAGCAATAGCATTGCCACAGTCATCGTTTGCAGGTGGATCTGGTGGTGGCGGTGTTGTAGATACACAGACATCAAAGGCTGTAGTCTGTCCAGCAGAACTTGTATAGGAATAAACCTGAAGATAATAAGTGTTTCCAATAACTAAATTATCCGTTGTACTGCTATTAGGATCGGAGCATTTGATTGCTGTTCCCAAACTAGTGCATCCAGATGCTCCATCGTATAACGCATGATATAAATCCGCAGTACCGCCGCTGATGTTTAATAATGCAATGTCATGAGATGTTGCAGTTGCTTCAAAACTAAACCAAACATCGTCGTCAGCCGTTCCAAAGCAACCAGAACCTGTTACTCCAGAATCTGTTGCTCCCAGAACTGTTCCTGATGCAGTACTGGTACAGTTATCATCTGAGTTTACCGTCAAAACAATGGCATCGACGCATTCATCGTTCGCTGGAGGATCTGGCGGCGGTGGTGGAGTTAAATTTTGATAGCTAATAGTGTGACAGCTAGTATCTGTACCACAAGAAGAATCAATGTTGACATGAATTTGAACTGAAGTTGAGGTCGCTGTCCATTGTATAGGTGTTGAGCCACTCGACAAAACTGTTGTTCCATCAGCATTGGATACAAGAGTAATAAAGCCCCCACTTGACACTGAAAACTCATAGCCGTCATTTACGTTAAGACCAACAAGTACAGAATAATCACCAAAATAGGCGCAAGCTGTGGTATTTGCCACATTGCCAGAATTATTTGCCGTCACATCATTAGTTGGCCATTTGGACGTATTTATACATTGGGAAAACCCGTAAAACCAACAACCACATAAAAAAAGAAGAAAAGTAATTTTTTTCATAAACGTTAAATTTTAATTATAAACCAAAAAATTACGTTAAAATCTTGTGAAATTTTAGAAAAAAAACAAATTTCGATATACGACCGTTAATTGCGACAAAATACATAAAAAAACTGCGATGAATCACAACGCAGTTTTCTAACATTCATTCTTTTATCCCTAAACCGCTAAGATTCGGTAAATTTCTCCATCACGGCATCACTTACACCCATGTTACTAAAGCCTCCATCATTAAATAAATTTTGAAGCGTCACACGCTTTGTAAGGTCGCTAAAAAGTGTTACCGTGTAGTTTGCACAATCTAAAGCTGTAGCATTACCAAGTGGTGACATCTTCTCTGCATAGGATATAAAACCGTCAAAACCTTTTACGCCTTGACCCGCCGTTGTCGGTGTCGGAGACTGAGAAATGGTATTGACGCGAACTTTTTTATCTCTACCGAAAAAGTAACCGAAACTGCGCGCAATGCTTTCTAGATATGCCTTATTATCCGCCATATCATTATAATCTGGGAATACGCGTTGCGCCGCCATATACGTTAAAGCCACAATGCTTCCCCACTTGTTCATGGCATCGGCCTTGTACAATGTAGACATTACTTTGTGAAAGGACATGGCAGAAACATCAGTTCCTTTTTGGGTCCAATCATATTTTTGATCCGTGTATGGTCTTCCTTTACGTACATTAACCGACATTCCAATAGAATGCAATACAAAATCTAATTTACCCCCTAGAATTTCCATAGACTGCTCTACCAAGTTCTGTAAATCTTCCTCAGAGGTAGCGTCAGCAGGAATAATCTGTGATCCTGTTTTCTCTGCAAGCTCATTGATTTGACCCATTCTCATGGCAATTGGGGCATTGGTTAAAACAAATGTTCCACCTTCTTCATGAACGCGTTCTGCCGTTTTCCAAGCGATGGAATTTTCATCTAAAGCACCGAAAATAATGCCTCGTTTTCCTTTTAATAAATTATACATGTATATGAGTTTTTCTAATGGTTAGTATGAATAATTAGAGCAAATATAGTACTAATTCAATAATTCAATACGCTATTTTATAGCCATGATAAGCATGATTAGCCTTACGGTGTACACTAAAGTAATTATAGCCATTACTATGACGATGCCGTAAGATTCTCTAGAATAATAATCTATTCCCGCAACAATTCCGAAAGTCATCCAAACTAGACATGTGACTATTTCCCAGCTCCTTTTATTTTTCATGTTAATTCAATAATTCCTTAGCATGCACCAAAGCCGATTCCGAGACCTTACTTCCCGCTAACATTTGAGCAATTTCCACAATACGCTGATCATATTGCAACTGTTCTATCTGGGTTTCAGTCTTATCATTGACATCTGTTTTAAAAACCTTAAAATGCCAATCGCCTTTAGCGGCAATTTGAGGAAGATGCGTGATAGAAAATACTTGCATTTTTTGACTCATGGTTTTCATAATCGACGCCATTTTGTTTGAAATAGCCCCTGAAACTCCTGTGTCTATTTCATCAAACATTATGGTTGGTAACTTAATATAGTTGGCTAAAATAGATTTAATAGCCAACATAATACGGCTTAACTCTCCACCTGAAGCGGCTTTCTTTAACTCGGTAAAGTCAGAGCCCTTATTGGCGGTAAACATAAATTGAAGCTCGTCCATACCATTAAACTTAAAGGCTTCTGCTTTTTCAATTTTAATATCAAATCGGGCGTTGGGCATTCCCAAATCGGACAATATAGTTTGAAGTTCTTTAATGAAGTTAGGAACAACAACCTTACGATTTTTGTTTATTGTAGAACCAGTCGTCTTCAATTCGTTTTCTAGTTGCACTATATCCTTTGATATCCCTTCAATTTTTTCATCAAGATGTGTCGTCGCCGTTACTTTTTGCTCAAGCGCTTCCTGAATTTCTAAAAGTTCATCTGTTGTAGACACAATATGTTTTTTCAATAAGCCATTCACTGTTTCCAACTTATCGGAGACTTTCTGAAATTCTTGTGGGTCTAATTGCAAGCTGTCATTGGCATTATTAATATCCTCAGAAAGGTCGTAAAGTTCAATGATAACACTTTCTAAACGCTGGTAAAACAATTCATAGGTTTTACTAAATCCACTGATACTGCCCAAGTTCCGCTTCACAGTATTTAAACGTTCCGTCACGCCAAGGTCATCGGCATTCAAAATATCTTGGGATTCATTTAGCTTTTCAGAAATCGTTTCTACGTTACTCAACTGATTGTAGGTCTCCTCTAAATCTTCCAACTCGCCAGGAATCAGTTGGGCCTCCGTCAATTCCTTCAATAAAAACGCGTTGTAATCGTGTTCTTTTAAGGCATTGGCTTTTTCAGTCTGAAGAGCAATCAATTCCTGTTGTAAGCCTTTTAAATTTTTTAATTTTTCTGAAAAATCAGTCAATAATACCGAATTGTTTGCCAAAGCATCAATCACCTGAAATTGATAGGTATCATCCACCAATTGTATGGTTTGGTGTTGCGAATGGATATCTAAAAGGTAACTGCTTAAAGCGCCCAAACTTTCCAAATTCACGGGGGAATCGTTGACAAATGCCCTAGATTTTCCTGAAGGCAATATCTCCCTACGGATAATCGTCAAAGGTTCGTAATCTAAATCGTATTGCTCAAAAACGGGTTTAATAGTATAACCATTCACATTAAAAACCGCTTCAATGATACACTTATTGGTCTTGTCCTTTACCTGCGAAAGGTCTGCACGCTTACCTAAAACCAAGGACAGACCGCCCAGCAAAATGGATTTTCCTGCACCAGTTTCACCCGTGATAATAGACAAACCCTCTTTAAACTCCACATGGAGCTCATCGATTAAGGCATAGTTTTTTATGGAAAGTGAATGAAGCACAGTGCTGTTTATGAGTGTCTCACAAAGCTACAATATGCAAAGAAAAGATTTAAATTTTCTAGAATTTTATTTGACGCCATTTTGAAGCGTTCAATGGCGAAATCTTATTGAGAATATCAATCAATTTAGTAACATTGACATTTGGTCCTCCTTTGAAAATATCCGCAATTTCATTGGCCTTTGTATCAAAGAATACACGAAGCAGGAATGAATTTGGCCGTCTAGAATTCATTTTAGACAATTCATTAATGGAAATGGCAATATTCTCCTTGCCTTTTTTGGCGCCTTCAGACATTAAATCCAATCCATTGATATGGTAATTGTACATCGTCTGACGGTACTCCTTAAAAGTTGGTGAGAGCATGTTATCTATTAATACAAAGCGCGATTGTAACCCATCTGACAACTTCCAACCCGACGCATTACCCGATTGCGAGTAATTAGTAATGTTTTGTGCTTGTACAAAGTATTCGTCACCACCATTCAACTTAAAAGAATCTGCATCTATTCCTAAAATCATATAGACATGAAAGGCTAAAACCGACACCAGATTAGATTCAAATTGGTTAGGATTGTAAACCAAATTCTGAAATTCTAAATATTGAAACTGAAAGTCCTTATCGTTATAGGAATATAATGGTGTTTTATAAGACGAATTAAAAACCGGTCTTGAGGATTGGACTTGCAACGTGGCGTTAAACGAATCATTATCGTAAGACGTCACATTAATCACCATACTGCAATTAATGCGCTCTAAAGGTTTGTAGGTTTTGTTAGTCCATTTTGTGTTGTTTATAAATTCTGTCAACTGACGCTCCAAGGTTCTAAACACAACATTATTGTCATTCCCCGTTTGTTGGGCAACCACAGTTAACGTACAGTTGAGCTCTTGGGCAAAAATTTGAATTGAAGCAAAAAGGGCTACAAGCAGTAATGCTAGCTTACGCATAGTGTGTTTTGAGTATTAGTTGCATTAAATCTTTAGCGACCTCAGCTTTGGACTTAAGCGCGTTTTCAATAACCTCGTTAGATTTGGTTATAAATGTAACTTTATTTGTGGATACACCAAAACCAGCGCCCTTATCTCTTAGGGAATTGAGTACAATCAAATCCAAATTCTTGGATTTTAGTTTTCTCTTGGCATGCTCTAATTCATTATTGGTTTCTAATGCAAAACCAACCAAAACATGATTTGTTTTAATCTCACCTACCGATTTAAGGATATCCTTTGTTTTTTCTAACTGAATGGAAAACGTCTCTTCCTTCTTTTTTATTTTGTGGTTCGCAATTTCTTTTGGCCTATAGTCTGCAACAGCGGCCGACATAATGGCTATATCACAAGATGCAAAATGCTCGTGAACCGCAGTATACATATCCTGAGCACTGACCACAGGAATTACTTCTATGAAACTGTGAGACACCTTTTCTTTTGAAGGCCCTGAAACTAAAATCACCTCAGCGCCCAATTGAGCGGCGGCGTTGGCAATTTTAAAACCCATTTTACCACTACTATGATTACCGATAAAACGCACCGGGTCAATGGCTTCATAGGTTGGACCAGCCGTAATCAGTACTTTTTTGCCACGTAAGGGCAATTGCTTAAGAATATCCTTTTCAATAAAATCAATGATATCCTCAGGTTCTGCCATGCGTCCTTCACCTACTAATCCACTAGCCAATTCACCGCTAGTAGCTGGTATCATTACATTTCCGAAAGATTGTAATTTCTCAAATGAATTTTTAGTTGAAGGATGCTTGTACATATCCAAATCCATCGCCGGCGCAAAATACACAGGGCATTTAGCTGACAAATACGTAGCCATCAATAGATTGTCGCAAACACCATTGGCCATTTTAGACAAGGTATTTGCCGTTGCGGGTGCAATAACAAAATAGTCGGCCCAAAGGCCTAATTCTACGTGATTATTCCACACTTCGTTTTCGTCCTCTTCACTAGTAAACGAAGAATAAACGGGGTTTTTAGATAAGGTGGATAAGGTGAGTGGGGTGATAAAATCCTTAGAAGCGGGTGTCATCACTACTTTAATGTTGGCACCCGCTTTTATGAATAATCTTACCAGGCTCGCTGTCTTATAGGCGGCAATGCCCGCAGTGATGCCCAGTAAAATGTTTTTGTCTTTTAGAATAGACATTGAAACTTAGTCCTGAGTCGGCTCCTCAGTATTTCTATGATAGATACGTCCGTCTAACCACTCCTTTACAGCTAAAGCGTGTGGCTTCGGTAATTTTTCGTAAAACTTAGAGACTTCAATCTGCTCCTTGTTTTCAAAAATCTCTTCCAAACTATCGTTGTAAGTTGCAAATTCTTCCAATTTGTCAATCAACTCACGTCTAATATCTGTATTGATTTGTTCAGCACGTTTAGAAATTACAGAAATTGCCTCGTAGATATTATCTGTTGGCGCATCAATCTCATTTCTATTGTAAGTAACCGTAGTTACTGGCGCATCGGTCTTTTTTAAATCCATTTCTATATTAATTATTTTTTTGAATCTTCTTTAATCTGAAGGTTTTCCAACTGTGCCTTCATCTCGTTGGCCTCATCCAAATATTTTGTATTTGGAAAGGATTTTACCAAGGCATTGTAGTAGGAAATACCTATCTCTTTTCTGTCTTCTTTTAATGCTTCAATACTCGCTGTTGCCAAGTTGGTCTCCGCTTTAAGCCTGTAAAACAAAGCATCTTCTCTTAAAGTCGCTCCAGGGAAATCCAACAAAAAATTATTGAATGACTTTACAGAAGCCTTATAATCCCTAATGGTGTTGTATTGTTTTGCAATTTCGAAAGCCTTTTTTTCAAGTTTAAAATCGAGTTCCTTAATCATCTTATTCGCTTCAGGCAAATATTGAGACGTAGGATAGGCATTGATAAACAATTGCAACTTCTCTTGGGCTTCAATTGTTTCTTTCTGCTCTTTTGAAAAAATTGGTGACAATTCGTAATAACTTTTTGCCGACAAAAACAACGCTTCTTCGCGCTTTTCACTTGATGGGTATGAACTTACAAAACGCTCTAACCTGTATCCCGAAGTAAAGTAGTCTTCCATATTGTAAGACGTCATAGCGTACATATACATCAATTTCTCCGCTTGTGGCTTCCCTGCATAGTTAGGGACAATCTGTGCAAATAAGCGATGTGCTTTGTTCCACTTCCCTGCATCGTAATATTCTGTTCCGAGTTTGAATTTCATTGCCGTATCTTCAGATTTTAAGGCTTTCTGAAAATCACTGCAAGACACCAAAACCGCACAGGCTAAAAGGCTATAAATTAATTTCTTCATAAATTTTAAACAGGATGCAAAAGTAGGCATTATAAACGGATTTTAAAAACAAATATTGCATGCTAAAATAGGGGCTTATTCAGCACTACATCTCGCTTTAAAGAAACTTTAACTTTAGCCGATTTTTTGGGCTTCGTTTTTGATTTTGGCTTTCAGCGCGTCCGACGCTTCAACCAAGGGTAAACGCACATGTGGTTTAGTGATGTTGAGGCTGTCTAATACTGCTTTGATTCCGGCTGGATTATTTTCAGAAAAAATAAGACTCGTCACCTCCATCAATTTGTAGTGCGCATCAAACGATTCTTTTGCTTTTCCGGCGATACCATCTCTAATCATCTGTGAAAATAACTTTGGGAAAGCTTGTCCAATCACTGAAATCACGCCTGAGCCTCCACCAAGCGCCACTGGTAATGCAAGGTCATCATCACCAGATATGATATGAAATCCTTCTGGCTTGTCCTTTATCAATTGAAAATATTGACTCATTTTGTTTCCAGCTTCCTTTACTGCGATGACATTTTCAAAATCCCGAGCTAGACGCAAGGTTGTTTCGGGTAGCATATTAGACGATGTTCTCCCAGGAACGTTATACAAAATAATGGGTAATGGTGAGGCTTCAGATACAGCTTTAAAATGCTGGTAAATGCCTTCCTGTGTTGGTTTACTGTAGTATGGCGATACGGAAAGTAAGGCGTCAATCTCTGATAAATCCGTCGCTTCAATTTCTGAAATAACCGCACTTGTATTATTACCGCCAATCCCTAAAACCAATGGCACGCGCTTGTTATTGACTTTGGCAATGTGCTTAACGATGTCCTGTTTTTCTTCAAACGTAATCGTAGCACTTTCACCCGTTGTACCGCTAATAACTAAGTATTCTGTACCGTTTTCATTATTGTGATTTACTAATTTTGAAAGGCCTTCAAAATCAATTGATAAATCTGCGTTAAATGGTGTAATCAAGGCAACACCCGTACCAATGAATTGGTTCATTTATAATTTATTTAGTATGGTTAAATATTTTTTAAATTCTGTTTTAAAGACTTCAAATTGCGATGGTTTTACATCAATAATCAAATCGTATAATCGCTCGTCTTTGTTAGATAGTCCCACCTTCAATTCAGCTTTGGACATTACGGCCACTTGATTCAATTCTATAGTATTTGCTTTATAATAACAAATCAGCACATCAAAATCCGTATCAATAAAGGTCTCTAAGTCGAGACTTTTTATCTTTCCTTTCCAGCCAAAATCTTTTGGGCCGTAAAAGGTATCCCATTGCGAATGCACAACAGAATCATCTTGTGAATAGGTTAAGATTTTATGCTTTGGTGAATGCAACTCCAAGGCTTTAAAATATTTCTGAAATGCCTCCTGGTTATCAAATTCCTCAGCATTTAAAAGCACTCCAATAGACACCACTTTATTGGTGCCAACGTTGTTCGTCCTAGCGCTCAGTAGGGCTTCAACATATTTTTGATTGGATTTTTCCTTAAATGCTTTTAAAATCATTTATCTTTAACCTTTGTGCAAATTTAGCAAAAGGGGACACAACTTTTTGTTAAGAATCTAGAAGTTATTCCATGCTTATTAAACGATTATTTCCACTATTCATTATCCTTTGCATTTTTGCTTGTAAACAAGAGGTTCATCTCAATAAAATTAAGGGCGAACGCTTATCCATTTCCGACAGTCTTGTTGGCGACCCAGACATTGAAGCCTTTATAAAACCCTTTAGAGACCATGTCAACAACGATTTAGACAGCGTTATTGCCTATGCGCCTCTAACGTATTCTAAGACGAACGGCGAGTACAATACTGCCATCGGGAATTTTATGGCCGATGCGGTTTTACAAGAATCGAATCCTGTGTTTAAACAACGTACAGGAAAAGACATTGATATGGTTATTTTAAACTATGGCGGAATACGAAGCATCATTTCCAAAGGCGATATCACGGCCCGAACGGCTTATGAAGTGATGCCGTTTGAAAACTCAGTGGTGGTCGTTCAGCTTCCAGGGAAACAAGTACAATTGATGGTGGATTACTTAAGAGAAAGTACTAAAGCGCAACCTATTTCGGGCATGAAGCTAACGCTTAATTCAGATAGCACTGTGAATGAAGTTTTGATTGGTGGCGAGCCTCTTAATCTCGATAAAACCTATCACGTCGCTACTAACGACTATTTATACAACGGTGGCGATAGAATGACTTTCTTCCACCCCAACGATAGTTTGTATGTGTTGGATTATAAAATCCGAAATGTCCTTATCGACTACTTTAAAAAGATAGATACGCTACAACCTGTCCGAGACGACCGTTTTACCAAACTGAACAACTAAGCATGAAAAGACGTCAATTTATACAACAATCCACCTCAGCCATGGCACTAGCAAGTCTTGGTGGATTAAATACGCTTTCCTTTGCGTCGAAACCAAAGCACATAACCATTTTACATACCAACGACGTTCACAGTCACATTGACCCTTTTGGGCCAGATGACGGCAGAAACGCCAACAAAGGTGGAGTGGCAAGACGAGCAAGTTTGGTAGAAGCGATTAGAAAAGAAAATCCAAACACCTTACTCCTTGATGCTGGTGATATTTTTCAGGGTACACCATACTTTAATTATTACGGTGGCGAATTAGAGTTCAAACTAATGAGCATGCTTAAGTACGATGTGGCTACTATTGGAAATCACGATTTCGACAATGGCATTGACGGACTTTATGCCCAATTACCACATGCGAAATTCGATTTTGTATCCGCTAATTACGACTTCAGCAATACCGTTATGGATGGCCAAGTAAAACCTTATAAAATCTTTGTAAAGGACGGTATTAAGATTGGTGTTTTTGGTGTCGGCATTGAGCTTGAAGGCTTGGTAGATAAAAACATGTATAAGGAAACTGTATACCACAGCCCTATTGAAATTGCCCAAGACATGTCTCGCGAGCTCAAAGAAACCGAGCAGTGCGATTTAGTGATTTGTCTTTCACATATCGGCTATTATTACAAAAGTAGTCCAGACCGTGTGAGTGACCTTAATTTAGCGAGAGCCACAAAAGATATAGACCTAATTATCGGTGGTCACACCCACACCTTTTTACCAAAACCAACGATTGAAAAAAACAGCGTTGGAAAGAATGTTTTAGTGAATCAAGTGGGATGTTACGGTTTATATCTCGGACGACTCGACTTTTATTTTGAAGAGGGCAAAGCACCAGAATGCCATAGCCGAACGATTTTGGTTTAAACATCTGTGTAATGCTATTTGAATTAATACGACCATTAGTTCAACTACTAACTTAAATCAAAACATCATGAAAACTAAAACCATTTTTCTTATCCTACGTATTGCAATTGCAGTGATATTAATTCAAACGTTGCGATTCAAATTTACAGCACATCCAGATTCTGTTTACATATTTGAAACGGTTGGCTTAGAACCTTACGGAAGATTAGGTATTGGTGTTTTAGAATTGATTGCTGGTATTTTATTACTTATCCCTAGAACCATTTGGATGGGAGCACTTTTAGCAACAGGATTAATGGCAGGTGCCATTTTTATGCATCTCACACAATTAGGTATAGACGTTAAAGGTGACGGTGGCGTCTTGTTCTACACTGCAGTAGCTACATTTTTACTGAGTTTAGCAACTTTTATTTACTATAGAAAAGAGTCTCCTTTTTTCAGTTAGGCACTTATACCCTCTTCTACGTATTCCTCGACCGGACCAGTATGTTGTAATCGAGACTGGAGATATAAAAATAGAAAAGCCATAACCAAAAAGGCAGAATATGTAGCGCTTAAATATTGACTTTGGGCAATATAAAAATCCGCCAACATAATAATTTCGGAAAAGAAAATAAAAATAGAACCGACCAAAAACAACATGGATTTGTTGTCGTCCCTGTACATATAATTGATAAGAGCTACTGACAAAAGCACCATTATAACGGCATTATAAAAGAATTCCATAACATATTCTGAAATCTCCAATGCACTTTGGGCAGTTTCCGTTACCAATGTCACAGCGAATATATCCAATACCAAAAGGATAAAAATTGATACTGCGAATTTTGAAATAATAGTTCTAAAATTCAGTGGGTACAATATTTGGAAAATCAAAAAAGCATAGGAAAGTATATATAGCAAATTCCCTATATAATACATATAGTCAATATCATTATAGTCTAAAATAAAAAAGTAACTGATAAATCCTGAAATGTGGGAAACAGTGAAACACACCAAGAAGGCAAAAAAGAATTTCTTTTTCTCTTTAACCACCCTGTAATATAAGATTAGAATTAAAATCAAGGCTAAAGAACTCAATCCTAAACCGATATGTTCTAACTCCATAGCTTGTACCGTAACATAAGCTACGCCAAGTGCTAAGGTGATTATTTTGAGTAATTTATTGATAATCATCACATATTGAATTAAATAGCAATGACAAATATAGAATTAAATTACAATTAATCGTATTTTATTGCGTTTAATCGATGAAATACATAAAATTTAGTAAGTAATTTCTCTGATTACCGAATTTTCGATAAGAAGTCCTCCTCTGAAATGATAGGAATATTAAGCTTTTCGGCTTTTGTACGTTTGCTCGGGCCCATTTTATCGCCCGCAACTAAAAAAGACGTCTTGGATGAAATAGAAGAACCCACTTTTCCGCCGTTTTTCTCAATCAAAGCTTTCAATTCGTCTCTGGAAACGCTTTCGAATACGCCAGAAACCACATAAGTTTCTCCTGCAAGTCTATCAGTTTGCCCTTCTACGACTTTTTCTTCAACTTCAAATTGAAGGCCATAAGTAATTAATCGACCCACTAATTCTGTATTAGCTTCGTCATTAAAAAATGATACAACGCTTTGGGCAATGCGCTCACCTATTTCATCGACAGCCGTTAATTCTTCAATTGTCGCCTGACTTAAATTCACGACGGATTTATAATGTCTGGCAAGTTTCTTTGCTACTGTCTCCCCAACAAAACGTATACCTAGGGCAAATAATACACGTTCAAAAGGAATAGTTTTAGAGGCCTGTACGCCTTCAATTAGATTCTCTGCACTCTTTTCTGCCATCCGCTCTAGCGGTAAAATATCTTCTTTTTTTAAGATGTAGAGGTCCGCGTAATTTTTAACCAAGCCGGCATTAACCAAAAGCGCAACCGTTTCTCCGCCAAGACCTTCAATATCCATAGCCTTTCTAGAAATAAAATGCTGAATACGTCCAATGACCTGCGGTGGACACGAGGCTTCATTTGGGCAATAGTGCTTAGCTTCGCCCTCTAAACGCTGTAATTCCGTTGCACATTCTGGGCAGTGAGTAATATATTGGGTTGGCTTAGAATCTGCAGGGCGTTGACTTAAATCCACCGCAGTAATCTTTGGGATGATTTCCCCGCCTTTTTCTACATAAACCGTATCGCGCTCTCTAATGTCCAGTTTTTCAATCTGGTCAGCGTTATGCAATGAGGCACGTTTTACGATAGTCCCTGCTAATTCTACGGGTTCTAAATTGGCCACTGGCGTAATGGCTCCTGTTCGCCCAACCTGATAAGTAATTTCATTTAAAACTGTAGAAACTTGCTCTGCCTTAAACTTATAGGCCATTGCCCAACGTGGAGCTTTAGACGTGAATCCAAGTTCCGCTTGTTGGTCTAAGCTATTTACTTTTATAACTACGCCATCAGTTTCATACGGAAGGTTATGACGTTCTTCATCCCAATAATTCACATACTCCAAAACTTCATCGATAGATGTTGCCAATTTGGCTTCAGATGGTACTTTAAATCCCCAACTTCTGGCTTTTTCCAAACTTTCAAATTGCGATGTAATTGACCGGTAATCCGATTTTATGTTATACAACAAACACTGCAAGGGACGGTTAGCGACCTCCGCACTATCTTGAAGTTTCAAACTTCCAGAGGCTGTATTTCTTGGGTTTCGATAAGGTTCTTCGCCATTGGCCATTCGTGCTTCATTCATGGCATTAAAGCCTTCAAAAGGCAATACAATTTCCCCTCGGATATCGAAGCGTTGTGGATAATCACCCCTCAACTTTAAGGGCACAGAATTGATAGTTTTTACATTCGCCGTGACATCATCCCCTTGTACACCATCGCCACGAGTCACGGCTCTAAGCAATCGTCCGTTTTCATAGGTAAGGCTTATCGAGGCACCGTCATACTTCAACTCACAGGTGTAGCTAACCTCCCCATCCACCATTTTTTTGATTCGCTTTTCCCAGTCTAACAAATCGTCTTTGGAATAGGAATTATCCAACGAGTACATTCGATAATCATGCACAACGGTTTTAAAATTCTTGGTTATGGCACCGCCAACACGTAAGGTTGGCGAATCTGGGTCATAAAACTCTGGATGCGCGGATTCAATCGCCTGAAGTTCCTTCAACTTTTTGTCAAAGTCAAAATCACTTATGGTCGGCTTATCCAACACGTAATAATTATAATTGTGTTTGCGGAGTTCGTCTCTAAGACCGTTGATGTATGCTTCGGTAATCATTTATAATCTATCTTTTTTCAACCACTTTGGCGCTGGTAGTGGCGTAAAATTCTGCATTTTATTTAATAAGCCTTCAATTGTGGTATCGGTTTGAATGGCTTTAAAATTAGCTTCGGGCAGAAATCCTTTAGCGACCATAGTTTCGCATTGCGAAATCAGCGCATCGTAATAGCCATTGGAATTCAATATGCCAATCGGTTTGGTATGTAAGCCGAGTTGGCCCCAGGTCGCGATTTCAAAAAATTCATCCATCGTCCCGAAACCGCCCGGGATAATTAGAAAGCCATCACTTTTATCGTACATTATCACTTTACGGTCGTGCATGGTTTTGGTTTCAATGAGTTCGGTGAGGTTAGAATTTACAATTTCCTTGGTACTCAAAAAATAAGGCACCACGCCAATGGCCTTTCCGCCGTTATCTAGAACGGCCTTTGCCACCGTTCCCATAATACCAATCTGGGCACCTCCGTAAACCAAAGTCATATTACGTTTGGCCATGGTTTGACCTAATTCTTTGGATTGCTGAATTATGGCGTCATCGTTTCCGGTACTGCTACCGCAGAAGACGGCAAGGCTTTTTAATGGTTTCAAATGTGGATTGGTATTATGGCTTTTAGCATTCTGTCGTTGCCCGAATAATCGGTTCTGAGCTCAATGTTTTCAAACTCAAAAAGTTCTAAAAGGGCTATCATTTCTTGTCCAAGATACTGGTTAATTTCAAAATACAATTGCCCATTTGGTTTTAAGTTTTCAACAGCGAATTCGCAAATTTTCGCATAAAACACCAATGGATTATCGTCCGAAACAAACAAAGCCGAATGCGGTTCGTGATTTAAAACATTAGGCTGAATCTCTACTTTTTCCAACTCCCGAACATAAGGAGGATTGGACACAATAATGTCAAATTGTTCAGTGAAATTAGCATCTTTTTCAGCATTCAAAATGTCGAATTTTGAAAATTGAACCTTGGTATTATTTAAGTTTGAATTGACCTCTGCACATTTTAAGGCCTCCGAACTTATGTCGACACCTGATACAGATGCGCTTTCGAGATGCTTTGCCAAAGCAATGGCGATACAGCCCGAACCCGTTCCGATGTCCAAAACCTTCAGATTTGAATGCGACGTATTGTCCTTTATAATCCAATCGACTAATTCTTCAGTTTCTGGCCGTGGAATCAATGTGGCTTCAGACAGCTTGAAGGTTAAGCCGTAAAAATCAGTTTCACCAAGAATATATTGAATTGGGACGCTTTCCTTTAATTGGTCTAAGGCTGAAAATAACTGCTCTTGTTCATCTTTGGAACTTGTCAATTCAGAGTCCAGGTGGAGTTGAATTCGCGCTATATTGAAATAATGCTCCACCAGCATGAAGAAAAACTGGTCAATTTCTTCTTTTGGAAAAAGGTTCTGAAGGTCTTTCTGAAATATGTTTTGGATATCACTAAAAAGCACCCTACAAATTTTTTATCATCCATACCGAACAGTTGTAGTGCCCAGTATCGCCCATTGGTGCTTCTAAGGCCGTAAAGCCAACTTTTCTGTAGAGCTTTCTTGCATCGTCCATATACGGCATAGTCTCTAGATAGCATTGGTCAAAGCCAGCGTCTTTTGCAAACTGTAAGCATTTGTCCATCATTTTTGCACCCAAACCACGGCCTCTAATTTGAGGCATAAAATACATTTTTTGAAGTTCACACACATTGCCTTCAAAATTGTCCAAAGGTGAAATGCCCGCACCACCATAAATGGCTTCGTTTTCTTCTACCACAAAATAAGCTTTGCGGTCTGCATTATAGGTTTCGGTCATCATATCCAACGATGCATCTTCATAAGCCGTCCCGACTTTGGGTACGCCCATCTCAATAAGTACAGCTCTTATGGCCTCCGCGATTTTAGGATTGTCTTCGGTTTGAATCTCTCGAATTATAGGGTCTGTTGAACTCACTTTATTGTCTTATTTTTACAGCTTAAATTCGGGATGAAGATACGAAAACAGTAATACAATGTGAGACACGAATTGCACGAATTCCCACAAATAAAACGATGTGGATTAGTGAAAATTAGTACAATTCGTGTCTTAAGAAAATGACCAACCACAACACATATATGTCTAGATGCCTAGAAATCGCCAAATTAGGCCTGGGTACTACACGCCCAAATCCAATGGTTGGTGCGGTCATTGTTGTGGATGGTAAAATTATT
The DNA here is from genome assembly GCF_042650215.1 of Winogradskyella maritima. Classification (NCBI taxonomy): domain Bacteria; kingdom Pseudomonadati; phylum Bacteroidota; class Flavobacteriia; order Flavobacteriales; family Flavobacteriaceae; genus Winogradskyella; species Winogradskyella maritima. Next base: position 79,548 of record NZ_JBHSAT010000002.1, read on the forward strand.
TCCGAAGGCTACACCAGTCCTTATGGTGGACCTCACGCCGAAGTGAATGCCTTCAACAATGTACCTAACAAAAGCATTCTGGAGAAAGCGACGTTATATGCCACTTTAGAACCTTGCAGTCACTTTGGGAAAACCCCGCCCTGCTCTGACCTTATTATTCAACATCGCATTCCAAGAGTGGTGATTGGTTGTGTGGATGATAATCCAAAAGTCGCTGGAAAAGGCATTGCCAAATTAAAAGATGCTGGTATCGATGTCACCGTTGGTGTATTAGAACAAGAATGCAAAGTACATCATAAACGCTTTTTCACCTTTCATAATAAAAAGCGTCCTTATATTATATTGAAATGGGCACAATCCCAAGACGGCTACATCGCTCCAAAAACCAAAGACCACAATCGGCCGGTTTGGCTAACGAGTAAAGTGTCTCGACAGCTCGTCCACAAATGGCGTACGGAAGAACAGGCCATTTTAGTAGGAACAAATACCATTATTGAAGACAACCCGATGTTGACTGCGCGCGATTGGAAAGGCAATAATCCGATTCGGGTAGTGTTAGACCCTAATAATCGTTTAGATAAATCTTATGCAGTTTTTAATAATGAAGCCCAAACGATTCATTTGGATTCAAATGCGCTGGATTGGAAAAAGCCAAACATTGCCGAACAAATTTGCAACACATTGCATAAAAACGACATCAATTCTATGATTATAGAAGGTGGCGCAAAAACCCTTCAAACCTTTATAGACGAAGAACTTTGGGATGAAGCACGTGTTTTTACAAGCAAGATGATATTGAATGACGGCACACAAGCCCCAAAGTTGAACGGACAACTTACCGAATCAACTACCGTAGCAACCGACACCTTAAACTATTATGCCCCAAATTAATACCCTCATATTCGATTTTGGCGATGTGTTTATCAATTTAGATAAGCAAGGCGCTATGGACAATGCGCTTCAACTTTTTGGTTTAATAGAATTTGAAGACGACATGCTTAAAACTAACATTGCCTATGAGATTGGTGCCATTTCTACTTTGGAATTCTTGGCATTCTATCAGAAGAAATTCCCGAATTTGAATCAGGATGAGATTGTATATGCTTGGAATTATATTATCAGGGATTTTCCTGAACATCGGCTTAAGTTTATTCAAAATCTAAAAGCTTCAGGTCAATATCAATTGATTCTGCTGAGTAATACCAATGCACTTCATATTCAATATATAAAGAACAATGTGCCGTTTTATGAAGAGTTCAAACGCTGTTTTGATGTCTTCTACCTATCGCACGAAATTCGTTTACGGAAACCAAATGCTGACATCTATAAATTTGTGCTGAACGAAAACCACCTAAATCCTGAGGAATGCCTATTTATTGACGATACCAAAGACAATACTGATATGGCCGAGCGATTGGGTTTGCACACATGGAATATTGATGAAACCCTAGAAGACGTTGCAGACGTATTCAAAGTTAAATCCGACTTGTTTTGATATACCTAATTCTAAGCATCCTCTCCTCCACTGGGATTTTTATATTGTTTAGAACGCTAAAATCGTTCAAGATAAACACACTTCAGGTGATTGTGATGAATTACATTACGGCTTGTTTTACGGGATTCCTGATTTATGATGGCGAGATAAGTTTAAATGCCATTACCAGTTCCGGCTGGTTTTACGGTGCAGTTGCCTTGGGCTTTTTGTTCATTGCCATTTTTAATGTTATCGCTTTGACCTCCCAACGCAATGGACTATCTGTGGCTTCGGTGGCGAGTAAAATGAGCGTTGTGATTCCTGTCATTTTCGGGCTATATGTCTACAAGGAAAGTATGGGGGCTCAAAAACTCATCGGGATTGTGCTAGCACTTTTGGCCGTATACTTGAGTTCTTTAAAACCAAAATCGGATGCCAAATTGGGCAAAGCACTTCTGCTACCAATTTTGTTGTTTTTTGGGTCGGGCGTTATCGATACCTCTATAAAATATCTGGAAACAACCTATGTTGCAGAAAACGGTATTCCGGTGTTTTCAGGCACTATTTTTGGTTTTGCAGGTTTCATTGGTATTGCAATTATTGTCTACAAGATGCTTTTTCAGAATATGAAATTCGAACTAAAAAGCATTCCATTTGGTATTGCTTTAGGCTTGATAAATTACTGCTCCATCTACTTCCTTTTGAAAGCCCTTCAATTTGAAGGCCTCGAAAGTTCCACCATATTCACGGTAAACAACGTCGCGATTGTAGCCTTTTCAACCTTAGTTGGATTGGTACTTTTTAAGGAACGTATTTCAAAAATCAATTGGATGGGTATTGGTTTGGCATTGGTGTCCATAACCTTAATCACACTGGCTTAATGGAAAAAGACACTTTAAAAACCATAGCCAAAGCCACCGAACCGATTCTGTTTAAAGACCGAAATAGTAAGTTTTATGGATTTGCCGTTCCTGTGACTTCCGAAGATGCTGTAAAAGAAGCTTTGGAACTCATTAAAAGCCAACATCCTTCAGCTGGCCATTGTTGCTATGCTTATCAACTGGGACATGGTAACGCCTTAAAATACCGCGCCAATGATGATGGTGAACCTAACAATAGTGCGGGGCAACCGATTTATGGACAAATTCAATCCTACGATGTCACTAATGTATTGGTAGCCGTTGTTCGTTATTTTGGAGGTACAAAATTGGGTGTCGGTGGACTTATTAACGCTTACAGAACGGTAGCGCAATTAAGTTTGGATGAGGCTAAAATCATTGAAAAAACCATTGACACACATTTTAGAATTGAGTTTGCTTACAAGGACATGAATAATGTAATGCGCATCATAAAAGAAAAGCAACTTCATATAGAATCCCAAACTTTAGAATTAGCCTGCGAAATGCAAATTAGTATTAGAAAAAGCAAATCCAAAGATGTAAAAACCGCATTTGAGGCTTATCACGATATAAAACTCACAGAATTATAACGAAGAATCCTGCAATTTGTCTAAAAGGTATTTTGGGCATCGCGTAGGACGATTCTGAGCCATATTGATAAACGCCAATTTTGTATGCCCAATTGCCAAAATTTGGTTTTCAGAATTGAGCAGTTCATAATCAAATTCTATACTCGCCGTTGGCATTTTTTTTAGGCTAGTTTTCACTTTAAGAAGGTCATCGTAACGTGCTGAATTTTTGTAGTTTATAGACAATGAAATTACAGGTAGCATTATACCATCTTCTTCCATTTTTTTGTAGGTCATCCCAAACTGTCGTAACCACTCCGTTCTCCCGACTTCAAAGTACTGGGCGTAATTGGCATGATACACAACGCCCATCTGGTCTGTCTCGCCATAACGTACCCTGATTTCGGTTTCATTTATATTCATTATATTAGATGGTTTTTGTGAGAAAAATTACTGTACAGATTTCAAAATTAAACATGCACAAAAAATTCTGAAAATTCTATTGAATTTGATTTTTTTTTTAAATTTTTTGTTCACATATTTGTCAGGCAAAAGATATGCACAGAGGATTTCCAGTCCTCTATTTTTTGCCATAATCAACTAACAGGAAAATCGGAATAAATACTATGGATGTAACGGCTCAATCGGTCTGGAGCAATTGTCTCTCTTTTATAAAAGATAATATACAACCCCAAGCCTATAAAACATGGTTTGAACCCATTAAAGCCGTAAAGTTTTCAAACAATGCGTTGAGCATCCAAGTACCCAGTAAATTTTTCTATGAGTGGTTAGAAGAGCACTACGTAAAAATCCTTAAAGTAGCTTTGACCAAGCAACTTGGTGAAGACGCCAAATTGGTTTATGTCATTAAGATGGAAAACACCTATGGGAACAAACAACCGTTTACGGAGAAAATCCCAAGTTCTAACAGAACAGCGGTGAAATCCCAAGATGTTGATGTGCCCTTCAATAATAAGAATCCTGAATTAAAGAATCCGTTTGTCATTCCTGGCATTAGAAACGTTAAGATTGAATCCCAACTGAATCCAAGTTATAGTTTTGAAAACTTTTTGGAAGGTGACTCAAACCGTTTGGCCAGAAACGCCGGTATTGCTGTAGCCAACAAACCTGGTGGCACATCCTTTAATCCATTATTGATTTTTGGTGGTGTTGGTTTAGGGAAAACACACTTGGCACACGCTATAGGTGTGGATATTAAAGACAAGTATCCTGAAAAAACCGTGCTTTATATTTCTGCTGAAAAATTCACGCAACAGTATATAGATTCGGTTAAGAAGAACAACAGAAATGATTTTATCCATTTCTATCAAATCATCGATGTATTGATTATTGATGATGTTCAATTCTTCTCAGGAAAAACAGGAACGCAAGATGTGTTCTTCCATATTTTCAATCACTTGCACCAAAATGGAAAGCAGGTCATTTTAACCAGTGACAAAGCGCCTGTAGACATGCAAGATATTGAGCAACGTTTACTCTCCCGTTTTAAGTGGGGCTTATCTGCCGAATTGCAGAGTCCAGATTTTGAAACACGAGTGTCTATTTTGAAAAACAAATTGTATCGTGATGGTGTTGAAATGCCAGACGATATTGTAGAATACGTTGCCAAGCATATTAAAACCAATGTGCGCGAGCTTGAAGGTGCTATCATTTCATTAATTGCGCAATCCTCGTTCAATAAAAAAGAAATCACACTTGGCTTAGCCAAAGACATCGTTGAGAAGTTCGTTAAGAATACGAAGCGTGAAGTCTCTATCGATTATATTCAAAAAGTAGTTTCTGACTATTTCCAGATGGATGTCAGCACGTTACAATCCAAAACACGTAAGCGTCATATTGTACAAGCCAGACAATTGGCCATGTTCTTTGCCAAAAAGTACACCAAAGCGTCTTTGGCGAGTATCGGTTCTCAAATCGGGCAACGCGACCATGCTACGGTATTACACGCTTGTAAGACCGTAGACAATTTGTCTTCTACGGACAAGCAATTCCGTAAGTATGTTGAGGATTTGGCGAAGAAGCTGTCTATGTAATTCCCGTTTATCATGACTAAAATTTTAATGGTTTGCCTCGGAAATATCTGCAGGTCGCCATTGGCACATGGTATCTTGGCTTCAAAATTAGATGCCGATAAATTCTATGTTGATTCCGCCGGAACCGCCTCATATCACATCGGAAGCCCACCAGACCCAAGGTCTATTGCCGTAGCGCGAAAACACGGTTTGGATATCTCTACACAATCCGCACGACAATTCAAACGTGAAGATTTCGAAAGGTTTGATTTGATTTACGCCATGGATGCTTCAAACTATCAGAATATCCTAAAACTAGCAACCTCTGAAGCAGACAAAGCCAAAGTAAAACTCATCCTGAACGAAAATCCTGATATTCGAGATAAAGATGTCCCCGACCCTTACTACGGTGGCGACGATGGTTTTGATTACGTATATCGAATATTAAATGATACCTGCGAGCATATTGCGGAAAACTTGAATTCATAAATTTGAAATACATCACGTACCTTTAAGACATGAATGCAAAAGGCAAATTATACCTTATACCTACACGACTAGGCGATAATCCTCCATTGGAAGTCCTTCCGATGTCCGTGACCAAAATTGTTGAGCGACTGGATAATTATATCGTAGAAAATGAAAAGACGGCGCGACGCTTTATTAAACGTGTTTCTCCAAAAAAATCGCAAAAGGTTTTACATTTTAAAACCCTGAATAAATATACCACCGAAGAACAAAAACAACGTTTTTTAGACCAGTGCGTCGCTGGTGCATCCATCGGGCTTTTGTCTGAAGCTGGTTGTCCAGCTATCGCAGACCCTGGTGCTGAAATCGTTGCCATGGCGCACGAAAAAGGCATTCGGGTTGTACCTATGGTTGGTCCTTCTTCTATTCTATTGGCTTTGATGGGCTCAGGAATGAATGGCCAGAACTTTGCATTTAATGGTTACTTACCGATTGACAAACAAGAGCGCAAACAGGCTATAAAAACCTTGGAACGTCGGTCTTCAGATTTAGACCAATCGCAATTGTTTATTGAAACGCCGTATAGGAACATGAAGATGCTTAAGGATTTGGCGAGTACGCTTCAAGCCAATACCAAAGTTTGTGTGGCCTGTGATTTAACCTTACCTACGGAGTTCATTCGCACTAAAAATGCTTCGGAATGGAAATCCAATAAAGAAGACCTCCATAAACGACCGGCAATTTTTATCATTAAAAAGGATTAAGCGCGAAGTTTTGCTTTGGCTTTCCTATCGGCAGTGATGAAAGACACGTCATATCCTGCAAATTTCTTCATATAACACTTTACCGTAGTACCATACCCATCCGCAAAGTTGTTACCGCCACCACTTCTTAAGAATTTTTTCACGCTACCTGCCCCAGCTAAATGGGCAGATGCCAAAATTCCTGATTCTGTGATTTTAACGCCCCCAATGGTTTTTCCGACGTATTTTTTAAACTCACGTCGTAAAATCCACTTGTTACGCTTAGCGTTTGCTATAAAAGCTTTTTCCTGTAAAGCTGGCGTCTGTAAAAAGAATGTTGGATTATAAATACCAATCATTTTCAGGGTCTCAGCACCAAATTGGTATTTTCCTAAATAACCAAAAGTGTTTACCCTAAAATAATTCCCTTGCGATTCTTTAAAAGCCAAGGCTTCCTTAAAACCTTCAAACGACTTACCTAAATAAGGTGTAAATGGCTTAGTCTCTTGCTTTGGTTTCGGCTGTGAAGCCATTGCCAAATCTTGGTCCAAATTGTAGTTTAATTCTAGACCATCGACAGAGTAGGATTCTGGGTCTAATTCTGGTGTAGGATAAAGGGCTAATGCAATGCAAAAACATATTGCAAAAGGCAGGATTAAATTCTTTAAAAAATTTGTTCTCATAACCTTAAATTTTGTTCAAAATCAATCAATTAGAATGACCTCGTAAAATTCGGGTGCAAATATACGACATAAAAAAGGATATAGCCCTTGAAACGTTAAAACGCTCTTAAAAGTAGATATAATGCAGTCTGAAACCACTTTTATCGGTGTACTCCAAAGTAGGAAATGGTACTTTAATCGTGTTAAAAACGCTAAACACCGATTTTAGAAATGCAGAATTGGTCTTAATCCGGGTTAAATCAACGTCCAAACTAAGGTAATACTGACGTCTGTGATTCTGGTTTGGAAAGAGCGGATTATTCTCATTTCCGGTGAGCATTCCGGTACCGCCATAGCCCACAGCCAAATTCAACCAATTGGGGATAAAATCGGTGTTCAGAAAACTATTCAAATTGAAACTTAACCAATAGGTCTGTCCATTGTAATCTTTTAGAAATTCTTCAGAAAGTCCATCGCCTAATTTTGAAGGATTTTGAGAAGCGAATTCGGTTCTATTAAACGAATATTTCATGGTGATGCGCTGTTCGTCCCATAGCAATTCTTGCCCAATGAACAATCCAGTTCCCGATGCATTGGCCAACATATCTGTCCAGCTAAAGCCCCATTCTTCGGAAAAACCATCCAATACCTCAACAGCAGTTAAAAACGAAAAACCAAGAGTTCCGCCGTAAATGAGTTGGTCTTTTTTGGAAACGCCAGCCCAGTTTAAGGCATCGGCACCTAATCGACCTAATTGGTAGGAAGAAAACACATGTCCCATCTTATCGAGTTGTAGCCATTCCCCTGAATCATTGGTGGTTTTAAAACTAGAGCGTTCAAAATCGGCATACCATAATTGGTCCAAGGCCAGCAATGTCGCCGTGGCCAAAGAGGCTTCGGTTATGATGACGGCGTTTCTTCGAGGTTTATTTAAGGTATCGCTTGGTGTGAGAAAATGATTCAATCCCGATTGTCCAAATGCACTTTGAAGCATTATGAACATCAGAATCGATATGGGCCAAGCGCGTTTCACTTATTTGCGAATGCCTTGCTCATTCAAATAGCGATGATATTCCCGCGCATTGGCGTTATGCTGACTGAGCGACTTTGCGAATTTATGGAACCCCACATTACGGGCATCCACTACAAAATAAAGGTAATCATGCTTTTCATAATTAAGGACTGCATTAATCGCTGAAAGTTCAGGCATGGCCACAGGTCCTGGAGGTAAGCCTCGATACATATAGGTATTGTATGGCGAATCAATCTCCATGTGCTTATTCAACACACGACGGATGATGGTGTTTTCGTATTCAGGTAATTGATAGGCCGCATATTTTATGGTAGGGTCGGCTTGCAAAGGCATTCCAATCCTGATTCGGTTGACATAAACGCCAGCCACACGAGGTTGCTCTGATTTTTGCTTGGATTCTTCATATACAATTGAAGCCATGGTCATCACTTCATTAGGGGTCATGCCTATGGCTTCGGCTTTTTTCAATCTTTCTTGAGTCCAAAAACGTTTGTATTCTTTGAGCATGCGGTCTCTAAAATCTTCAGCCGTACTGTTCCAAAAGAACTCATAACTGTTAGGTAAATACATCCCGATAGCACTTTCTCGAGTAAACCCATTTTCCTTTAAGAAGGTCTCGTCGCTCATGGCCGATAATAACTCTAGACTGTCTGCTTCAATTTGCTCTGCCACTCGTCCCGCTAATCCCTTTAAAGTATTCTGATTGTTGAAAGATACCATCAGAGGTATATTCTTGCTTCGAATGGAATTGATGATGTCGTTATTACTCATTCCTTTGGAAATGGCATATCGACCTGGTTTTACATAGGAAACGTATTTTTTCTGTTTTGCCAGGGCATCAAATTTATCGATATCCTCTAAAAGCGGTTCGAGTTGCTGACGAACCTGTAGGTAATTTGCATCCGAAGGTATTGTGATATAAGCAATTTCTTTTTCAAAAGCCGTATTCGGTGCGAACATAGCACCATAGATATAGTAGGCAACATAGGCAAAAATGAGCAGTCCAATCAAGGCAGTAGCCCAAAGTATTTTTTTAATGTACATATTAGTCTGAAATCAATTGTAATAATACTTCATTTACGAAACCATTTGGCGTATGGTTCCATTCCTTTTTAACGCCAATTTCAACAAAGCCTTCGTTTTTGAACAAACGCAAACTCGTTGTATTTGTTTCACTGATATTACAGTATAATTGGTGTAACTGCAACTGCAAAAAACAGTAATCAACCAGTAAGGATAGGGCTTCTTTACCATATCCTTTACCTCTATTGGCTTTATTTTGAATAAGAATACCAATACCAGCACGCTTATTTTTAAAATCGAAATTAAATAAGTCGATAAGCCCTAACGCCTCATCATCTTTAGAACAAATGACTAAGCGCAATTGCTTGGCCTCGTAAATATCTTGATGGGCATTTTCCAGATATTGCTTAATAAGATATTTTGAATACGGCGTTTGCGTATGACTAAGTTCCCAAAGGGATTCGTCATTTTCAATAGCATGAATAAATTCTAAATCCTCAGGCTCTAAAGCTCTTAAATAAACTTGTTTTCCTTTAAGAGTTACCATGCTATTTCGCCTTTAAACACTTGAGTCGCTGGACCAATTAGCCAAATATTCTCATAACCATTTTTGGTTTTTGTAAAAGATACTTTTAGTTCGCCTCCTTGCACCTTCAAATTAACAGCGTCACCATTAAACTTATTTGAAGCATGCATGGCCAAAGCAACAGCTGTAACGCCTGTACCGCATGACAGAGTTTCATCTTCAACACCACGTTCATAAGTCCGTACGGCGAAAGTATCTTCGGAAACCTGTTCTACAAAATTCACGTTGGCTCCAGCCTCATTATATGGTTCGCCATAACGGATGCTTCGGCCTTTGCCTTTTACATCACAATTCTGAATCTCGCTGACGAGCTCCACATGATGTGGAGAACCTGTATCTAAAAACTGATGGTTGTCAAACGTTTCAATAACTGACACATTTTGCATTTGAAGATGTACTAACCCATCTCTAATAATGGCTTTATGCATACCGTCAATGGCTTCAAATTTAGCTTCAGATTTATTCAATCCGAGAAAATTGGCAAACGCCACAATACAGCGACCGCCATTGCCACACATACTGCTTTCATTGCCGTCGGCATTATAATAGACCATAGTAAAATCAGCAGTTTTATGGTCTTCTAATAGTATGAGTCCGTCAGCGCCGATGCCAAATCGTCGGTCACACAAATGCGCAATCATTTTGGCATTATTCTTGTCGAATTTAAGTGAGCGATTGTCAATGATAACAAAGTCGTTTCCGGTGCCTTGGTATTTGTAAAAGGTGTGTGTCATAAACCGAAGCAAATATAACATTATTCCTAAGGAATACGCGCTGTTAAATCGTCGTTAAAGTTGAAAATCGCCCTCAATAAAACAATTAAATTCAACGTTAAAAAGAAAACTTAAACTGAACACTATGAGAAAGATGTTAACCCTGATGTTTGTCTCGGCTTTAGGAGGTCTTTTAACCCTAGGCGGTTATAAACTTTTTATAGAGGAACCGACGACAGCAAACACTGAACTAAGCAACACAACCGATAATTCATTCTTTATTCCAACAAGTACCGTTTCGAACTCGGCTTTGGCTATGGAAAAGCCCGACTTTATAGAGGCCGCCAATAAAACCATTGACGCCGTTGTACACGTTAAGAATGCACAGGTGAGTAAAGGACCGTCGAGCTTTGAAGACCTCATTTATGGCCGTAGCCAAGAACGCAAGCAGATTGTTGGTGCAGGCTCTGGTGTTATTATTTCATCAGACGGTCATATCATCACTAATAACCATGTGATTAAAGGCGCAACGGAATTATCCATAACACTTAACGATAATAAAACTTATACAGCAGATGTTGTGGGGACAGACCCAAGAACAGACATTGCCTTACTAAAAATCGATGCGGATTATGATTTGCCGTTTGTCACATTTGGCGATTCGGACAATGCACAGATTGGCGAGTGGGTTTTAGCTGTGGGTAATCCCTTTAATTTAACTTCTACCGTTACAGCAGGTATTATTTCTGCAAAATCCAGGGATTTATCTGGCCGGGCAGAGCAGTCGTTTATTCAGACTGATGCCGCTGTAAATCCAGGAAACTCAGGTGGCGCTTTGGTGAATACCCAAGGGCAGCTGATAGGTATAAACACGGCAATCTCCTCACGTACGGGATCGTATGTCGGATATTCTTTTGCCGTACCGAGTAATATTGCGCGCAAGATTGTGGAAGACATTATGGAGTTTGGCGATGTACAAGATGTGATGCTGGGTATTGTATCCCTAAACGCTGCGGAAGCTAAAAAGCAAGGCTTGGATCAAATTGAAGGCGTCTACGTAAGTGATGTTAGTCCGGATTCTGGTGCAGCTGTAGCAGGAATTAGAAGTGGTGATATCATCAAAGGTTTAGATAATATAGAAGTCAATAAGTTTACCGAACTGACGGGCTATTTAAAATCTAAAAGTCCAGACGAAGTGGTCAATGTCACCATTTTAAGGGATGATGATTTGCGTGTGGTACCTGTTAGATTAACCAAAAAAGAAGATTTAACGGAGACCTTTATGGATATGACGCTTCGGGACATTGCACCTTCCGTTAAAAAGAAATACGACATTAATAATGGGGTGCTGATTCAAGAAAACAATAACTCGTGGTTACGTAATAAAGTTGGCATTGGTCGTGGTTACATTATTACGGGAATCAACGATGTGAAAATTGAAAGCGTTGAGGACATCCGCGCCTTAAAAGCAAAATATGGTGATGATTTTATCGATAACCTTAATAAAATTGAATACCTCAACGGAAGATTAGAGCGCAAAGAAGTCATCTTCCGCTAAAAATGCCGATTTTGTTCTTTACTAAGAGCAATGCCCTCCAACATCTAAGGATTTGGAGGGTTTTTCTTTTACGATTCTTAATGCTGGAATAGGGATTGGATTGAGAAAAAAAAGACTGTAATTCTTTTTCAAAATCCACTACGAAAACGTTTGAAATATATTATTTTTGCCGCAAATTTTGAAGGTAAACAGTCCTTCAAATCACTAAAAACAAAAACACAACACAATGAGTTTTAACGGAACTTATGAAAAGGAATTAGCATTCCAAGCAGACAGACGCCGAGCTACGGTTGAATTTATTAAAATTGTCAGCGACCTTTGGTATGACAAAGCCATTGAACTGGTCATTTTTAGAAATCCTCTTATCGACCGTACCGTCAGCGACATTTTAAATCTGCACGAATATGCTGGGGAATTTGTCCAAAAACCAATCTCCATTTTTGATTCTGTGGAAATCGCCAAAGCGATCAGCCAATTATATTTACCACCAGCCAAATTAGACATCGGGAAATTGACCTACGAGTACCATTTGGAAGACCAAAAGTATGGCAACGCCCTAGCATTTGTATCCAACAAATTAAAAGACGCTAAAGCCTATAAATCCATAAAACCAAAAGACGTTGTTCTTTATGGTTTTGGTAGAATCGGACGTTTATTAGCCAGAGAGTTGATGACTAAGGCCGGAAAAGGCAATCAGATGCGTTTACGTGCTATCGTTACCCGAGGTGCTATAAACGAAACAGTTTTAGAAAAGCGTGCGTCCTTATTACGTAACGATTCTGTTCATGGTGATTTTGGAGGTATCGTTACTGTAGATATTAAAAACGAAGCACTAATCATTAACGGGACGACCGTAAAAATGATTTCGGCCAACGCTCCAGAAGATATTGATTATACCAAATATGGTATCAATGATGCTTTGATTATTGATAACACTGGTGCCTTTAGAGATAAGGAAGCCTTAACCAGACTGTTAAACAGCAAAGGTGCACATAAAGTATTATTGACTGCGCCAGGAAAAGGCATTCCAAATATTGTACATGGTGTGAACCACATGGAAAATAATCCGGATAAGATTGATATTTTCTCAGCAGCGTCTTGTACCACCAATGCCATTACCCCGATATTAAAAGCTGTGGATGATTCGTACGGTGTGGTTTCTGGGCATTTGGAAACCATTCATGCCTACACCAACGACCAAAATTTGGTGGATAATTTCCATAGTAAATACCGTCGTGGAAGAGCGGCAGCCTTAAATATGGTCATTACAGAAACTGGTGCTGGTAAAGCAGTGAGCAAAGCCTTACCGTCTTTAGAAGGAAAGTTGACGTCTAACGCCATTCGTGTTCCTGTACCAAATGGGTCATTAGCCATTTTGAATTTAGAGTTGGAAAAAGAAACCTCCGTAGAGGCCATGAACACCATCATAAAAAAGTACGCTTTAGAAGGTGATTTGGTGGAGCAGATTAAGTATGAAATGAGCGACGAATTGGTATCTAGTGACATCGTTGGAAGTTCTGCACCATCCATCTATGACAGTAAAGCAACAATAGTTAGAGCTGACGGAAAAAATGCTGTGCTCTACATTTGGTATGATAATGAATATGGTTACAGCCACCAAGTCATCCGCTTGGCGAAGTACATTTCTAAAGTAAGACGCTATTCTTACTATTAGGAACATCCAAACGTAAAATCCCAACGTATATCAATAGCCTTGCAATAATTTGCAGGGCTATTTGTTTATACAATATCGATTATCCTTCATAACATGTTAAAAACAACATTTGTGGGAGAATTATAAAAATGAAAATATTCCTATCTTCGAACAGACTTAAAAAACCTATGAATTTCAACATGAAAAACACAGCCTTAGCTTTATTCGCTTTATTGTTTTTGACCTTTAACTTCGGAATAGCCCAAGAGCAAGAGACCGAAACCGAACAATTATCCCTTAATGAAGGGACGCTAGATAGTCAGTTTGAATACATTTTGAAGAAATCCGGAAACTTTAGAGGCACCAACGGTTCTATGTACGAAGCTGTAAAGCAAAGTGACATTTTAAAAGTTAGAGCCAACGTAGCCGATTCCTTGAAAAAGAGCTACTCGCGTATTGATGAGCTCGAAGCCAATGTCTCTAACCAAGCCGAAGAAATCACAACATTAAAATCCAATTTAGGAAGCACGCAATCGACGCTAGACGAAACCAATCTCGAAAAAGATAGCATGTCCCTTTTTGGTTTACAAATGAGTAAGACCAGTTATAATATATTAATGTGGAGTATCGCAGGCGGATTATTAGCCTTACTCCTATTCTTTATGTATAAGTTTAAAAATTCTAACTCTTCAACGCAAGACGCTAAACGTAAACTCGCCGAAGTAGAACACGAGTTTGACGAACACCGCCGTGTGGCCCTTGAGCGCGAACAAAAAGTTCGTCGCCAACTGCAAGACGAACTCAATAAGCAGAAGTCTTAGAAAGTGTAAATCATACACGATGTCACCCTGAGCTTTCCCGAAACGTCGGGAGAAGGGCACTAAAAAGTAAATCCGTAATTTTAAAACATTACGGATTTTTTTATACCCGCAGATAAACGAATAAACAAATCCACACCCTCCGAAGCTTCAGCGAAGGAGGACAACCAAACAACAAACGACTTAACGACGAACCGACTTAACGACAAACAATATACAATGCTAACCATAACCCACGCCACCACAACCCACCTCCACGACCTAACGCCCCTATTCGACGGCTACCGCAGCTTCTACCGCCAAGCCTCAGACCTAGACGGCGCCAAAATCTTTTTACAAGAGCGTCTCGCAAAAAAGGATGCCGTCATCTTTATCGCCTATAAAAACGAAACGCCTGTTGGCTTTACACAATTATACCCGCTATTTTCCAGCGTCTCCATGCAACCCATGTATTTGCTTAACGACTTATACATCCATCCCGACTATAGAAGCCAAGGTATCGGCGAAGCCTTAATCAACAAAGCCAAAGCCCTATGTAAAACCGAAGGCCAAAAAGGCCTAGCCATACAAACCGAAAGTGATAACCGTGCGCAACACTTATACCAGCGTTTAGGGTTTGAGCCGGATGGGGATTTGCATTTTTTTTGGATCTGTGCGTGAGGTAAATATACGTAGGACTACGTATTGATAATGCTATTTAGAAAGCATAACTTGCCTTGACAAGATATAATTCATTAAAATAGAATTATATATTCACGCCAACTTTAAACCTACAATCATCTAGGATTTTTTAAAATTATGCAAATAACAAAATTAGAAGTTGAGAATTTTAGATTACTGAAAGAATTTTCAATGGATTTGGAAAAGGAACTTTCTCTAGTCATAGGAAAAAACAATACTGGTAAAACGTCTATTCTTTCGGTTCTTAATAAATTCTTAAACGAAAAAAACAAGTTCTCCTACGATGATTTCAACATTGACTTCAAAAAAGAATTAGAAGGATTAATAAAGTTGGCTGATGTTCCAGAAGAATTTCTTCCTAAAGGAATAAAATTGAAAATCTTTATTGATTATGATGATAAAGATAATTTATCAAATGTAAGTAGAGTATTAATGGATCTTGATCCAGCCAATAACAAAATCGTATTAGGTTTTGAGTATATTCTTACTTATACAGAATTTTTAAAATTGAGAAATGATTACAATGCCTTTGATAAAAAGGAAAAGCAAAAAGTTGCAGAAAAAAAGATAAAAGAAGTTAGAAGTCTTAAAGAATTTTTAAAACAAGGCTTGGATAAATATTTTACTACACAAAGATTATCATTTGAATATGATTTAACTACAGAAAAAGTCAATGAATTTAATTACATCAATTTAGACTCGGAAAAAATTAGCATAAAAGACATTATATCTTTCAAATATATTCCTGCTAGAAGAGACGTAACAAACAAGGATAAAGACAATACTCTTTCTAAACAAACTTCAAGTTTATACAGTAAAAATGAAGACAGTGAAGAAAAAGCACAAGCAACAGAAGATTTTATCGATCAACTTTCTGAAACTGATCGAACATTGAGTGGTATTTATTCTGACTTATTTAAAGATGTTTTAAAAAACGTGAGCACTTTTGGAGGTGTAAAACTTAATGAAACTACCATAGATATAATCTCGACACTTCAACATCGAGATTTACTTGAGGGCAACACCACAGTAGTTTACACTCACGATATTGACAAACTGCCTGAACAATACAATGGACTTGGTTATATGAATTTGATAAGTATGATTTTTGAAATTGAAATACTTAGACAAGAATTCAAAAGAAAAAAGGAAGAAAAACCAGCTGATATTAATTTATTAGTAATTGAAGAGCCAGAAGCTCATACACATCCTCAAATGCAATACGTTTTTATTAAAAACATCAAAAGCTTGCTTGCAGAAGGTATCATGCGTGAGGATGGAATAAATAAACCTCTGCAATACATAATTACCACTCATTCATCTCATATAGTTGCCGATAGTGATTTCAATGATATTAAGTACTTAAAGATTGAAGATAAAAATAATGTCGTATCAAAAAATCTCATCGATTTAAAGAAAGAGTATGATACTGACACAAACCAATATCAATTTCTTAAACAATATTTGACAATAAGTAGAGCAGAAATATTTTTTGCAGATAAAGCGGTTCTTATTGAAGGAGATACGGAAAGAATACTGATACCGACTTTTATGCGAAAAGTTGACATTGAGGAAGCTACTCGATTAGAAGCAGAAGGTAAAGTTGATGACTTTCTGCCACTGTTGTCACAAAATATATCTACGATTGAAGTTGGTGCTTATTCTCAAATTTTCAAGAAGTTTATAGAGTTTTTAGGTATTAAATCTTTAGTTCTTACTGATATAGATTCTGTTGGTGATTTAGGAAATAAAGACAAGAAAGGGAAACCAATAATTGAGGCTTGTGAGGTCGTTAAAGGAACAGCGACAAGTAATTCTGCAATTAAACACTTTTTAGGAACTGTAGATTGGAAGGATTTAAAGAATTTAACAGCTAAAGATAGAACAATCAAACTAGGGAGTGCAAAACTATGTTTATGTTATCAACAAGAAGAAGACGCATATCATGCGAGGAGCTTTGAAGATGCATTCATTCATATAAATCGAGCATATATAGCTGGTAAGAAAGACGAATTTCAAGGTTTACAACACAGAAAGTTATTTGATGATGGTACAAATAATGCCTATGTGTTAGCTGATTCATGTATTAAAAAGAAAACTCATTTTGCATTAGATATTCTATATCACAGCAATGAGAATTTTAGTAATTGGAATATTCCAGAGTACATAAAAAATGGCTTATTATGGTTGAAGGAAGATTAGAATTAGAGCCCGAAGTACAGGAAATTTTTAAATCAATTGATGAGGAAAAAAACTTTCTTTTAAGTGGTGGTGCAGGAAGTGGTAAGACCTATTCTTTGGTAAGCGTTATCCGTCAGGTAATAGCTGAAAATCCAACTGCTAAAGTTGCCTGTATGACATACACCAATGCTGCAGTAAAGGAAATTGAGGAAAGAGTAAATCATAATAATCTTAATGTCTCAACTATCCATGATTTCCTATGGGACAATATTAAGCACTTTCAAAAAGAGCTTAAAAAGGCAATAATAATACTAGCAAACGATGAAAATGTTACTAAAATAAAAATTAATGATTTAAGTCCTGTGCCAGATAATTTTTTCGATGACCTAGAAGAAAAAATAAAATATAAAGAATTTGTTCGGATAAGAGAAGGGATAATCTCTCATGACGAATTAATTATTGTTGCACATTATCTTTTTCAAAAATACCCTAAGCTTAATAGTATCGTAAAAGATAAATACAAATTCATTTTTATAGATGAGTATCAAGATACTAGTAAGATGGTTGTAGAAACATTCCTTACTCATTTTAAAACAAGTGAAAGAAAAAATATAATAGGTTTTTTTGGCGACGCTATGCAAAATATTTATCCTAACACTGTTGGTAATTTAGATGCATATGATGAAAATGACGTGAAAAAAATTACAAAAAAACAGAATAGAAGAAATCCCCAACTTATTATTGATTTGGCAAATAAACTTCGTACTGACGGTATCATTCAGGAATCTTCTAATGACCCCAATGCACCCAATATGGAAGAAGGTGTAATAAAGCAAGGTAAATTACTGTTTTTGCATTCTAATGATGATGATATAATTAAGGTTGAAAAATATCTGGAGGATAATTATGATTGGGACTTTAATAATTCAAAAGAAACAAAGGAGCTGAACCTTACTCATAATTTAATCGCAGATAAAGCAGGGTTTAGGACACTAATGAATATTTACGATAAAGACAACATATTAAGTTTTAGGGATAGAATTAAGAAGTATATAAAAGATAATAACATTACTACTGATTTTTCAGAAAATACATTTGGTGAAGTAATTGAATCTTTACAAAAAGGAAAAAGTGGACAGGATTTGAACAAAGTGAGTCCAACCAATGGAATGCAGAACTTCATTGATGAAAATGAAGAATTATACAATTATGCTAAATCCTTAAATTACTCGTCATTCTCTAAAGCATACGTAGATAAAGATCAATTACTTGATGATAAAAAAAAGGATGAAGATGACGACAATAAAAAGGACTCAAAAAGAGATAATCTTATCAAGCATTTGTTCAAAATCCAAACTAATATCTCTCTTTATCAGAATAAAAAATACAATGTATTTTTGAGAGCCGTAGACTTTCGTTATAAAATTACAACCATAGCAAGCAAAAGAACTTTAAAAGAAAATATTGAAAGCCTTATTGAAGTTGGCGAGAAAACTATTGAGGAAGTAATTACTGATGCCAATGAAAAGGGCATTTGCATAATTGATGATAAGCTAATTGAATTTAAAGAGAAAAAAGAATATATATATAATCGTGTTAAAGACGTAAAGTTTACAGAATTTCAAAAGCTATATGAATACTTAGAAGGTCAAACACCGTTTTCAACTCAACATAAAACCAAAGGAGCTGAGTTTGATAATATCCTTGTAATTCTGGATAATGGCGGTTGGAATAATTACAATTTTGAGAAAATGTTTTTAGGTACAGCCTCAGAATCTGTAAAGAATAGAACACAAAAGATATTCTATGTTTGTTGTACGAGGGCAAAAGAGAATTTAGCAGTCTATTTTCATAGCCCAAGTGATCAAGTTATAAATAAGGCAAAAGAATGGTTCGGAAATGAAAATGTAATTAGTATTGAGTAATGCCTACAACTATTAATGTATTTAATTAATAACGGTTTAAATTTTTGTTGCGTAGCATTTTTAATTCTTCAGTGTTCAATTAAAAAATTATTTTTATAGTAAACCACAATTTTATGAGTAACCATAAACAGAAATGATTCCCTATACGCTGTAAAAACATACTTTCTCAATTTCCCCATTAAACAGCCACCTATTTCAATTCCCAAAGAATAATCGCATCTTTGCAAAATGCGTATAGACATCATCACCGTCCTTCCAGAATTATTACAAAGCCCTTTTGAGGCGTCTATTTTAAAGCGCGCCATTGAGGCTAATTTGGTGGAGGTTCATTTTCATAATTTACGAGATTACACCACGGATAATTACAAGTCGGTGGACGACTACCAATTTGGAGGTGGCGCCGGTATGGTGATGCTTATAGAACCGATTGATAAATGTATTACAGGGCTACAAGCCGAGCGCAACTATGACGAGATTATTTATATGACGCCAGATGGTGAGCGCCTTAACCAAAGTATCGCTAACCAAGTCTCTCTAAAAGAAAACATCATTATCCTTTGTGGCCATTACAAAGGCGTGGACCAGCGCGTGCGTGATAAATTCATCACCCGTGAAATTTCCATCGGCGATTATGTACTGTCTGGTGGCGAATTGGGAGCTGCGGTGTTATGTGATGCCGTGATTCGGTTGATTCCTGGCGTTTTGGGCAATGAGACCTCGGCCTTGACGGATAGCTTTCAGGATAATCTGTTGGCACCACCCATTTACACACGCCCGCGGGAGTACGACGGTATGAAAGTTCCAGAAGTCTTGTTCAGTGGTAACTTCGGCGCAATAGAACAATGGCGCGAAGAACAAGCCTACAAACGCACTAAGGAACGACGACCGGATTTACTCGAGTAACCTCTCGTAATTTTCAAACTCTAAATTCCAAAGACCAATAGCTTTCAATGGGTTCTTCAAATTTTAATTGAAAAAACTTGGAACTAAAAACTATAAACTTTGGATTTAAAACTTTGCAAACACAAAGTTTTAATTATCTTTGCACCCAATTTTGGATTAACCTCTGGCGAAGTACGTGAATGTTGATTTGGAATAACCATAAACAAAACAAAATGAATTCTTTAGTAAAATTTGTACAAGACGAATTTGTAACCCGTAAGGACTTCCCAGAATTCGGTGCTGGTGATACCATCACTGTATACTATGAAATTAAGGAAGGTAACAAAACACGTACGCAGTTCTTTAAAGGTGTTGTATTACAACGTAAAGGAAGCGGTAGCAGTGAAACATTCACCATCCGTAAAATGTCTGGAACCGTTGGTGTAGAGCGTATCTTCCCAGTGAATTTGCCAGCCCTTCAAAAAATTGAAGTTAACAAAAGAGGTAAAGTACGTAGAGCACGTATATTCTACTTTAGAGGTCTTACTGGTAAGAAAGCTAGAATCAAGGAAGTTAGAAAATAAACTAACCTCTGATAAAGTAACAAAGCCTTTTGTAGTGATACAAAAGGCTTTTTTAATGCTTTCATTTGAAATGGACGTCAGTCCCGACGCTTCGGGAGAGTGATTCCGAAGTATGAAGTCCCGAAGCGTCAGGAGTATCGAGAACCGTCCCCCACCTTATCAACAATTGTTAATAACCCTTGTGGACAGACTGTGAGTATCTAATTGCCAATATTTTTTGGATTTCTCAATAACCAACCTATATTTACATAACAATTAACAACAAACCTCGTTTGGTTTTGAAGTTTTCTTCAGATTTGTGTTAAATTGTAATAAAGTAACGTTCTTTATATAAGATTTGTGATTTGAGGTTAGGAGCTACTTGTGTAGGCAAGTGAAGTATAATAACCATGAGACTTAGGTGAGGCGTTAAATACGCAAGTAGGTAGCACTGATTTAAGTTGAAAGTTTTGAAAAAGTAGTGGGAACGAAAGGGAACACGAAAAGGATGAACAATGAGGCTCTGCAGGTTAGTTTTTCAACGAGGTAACTGAAAGGGAATTATCAAAAATGACAAGTCTGAGAAATGTGGAAGTATCAGGTCAATACATTTTGAAAGGTACTAGCATTTCGTTGAAATCTGTAATCGCTTAGTCCGAATATGTTTTGGTTAAAGTCTAAACAGTGTTGGTGCAAGCTAACTAGGTCGAGTAGAACGATTTCAAAAAAAAGCCATGTCAATTCAGTTAATTGCTGAAGGATATGGCTTTTTGATTTTTATACGTTTGCATTTATAACATCGTCATTACGAGAAGCGACAGCAAGGAGCGACGTGGTAATCTCATGATGTAAAACTCTTGGAATGAATAAATCTTACATGTACTTCATGGCCAATAAAAATAATACGACAATTTATGTTGGTGCCACATCTAACCTAGTTAAAAGAGTTTATCAGCATAAAACGAAAGTATTCAAAGGTTTTACGGCAAAGTATAATTGTGACAAACTTGTTTACTTTGAAGAGTTCGACTCCATTGAAGACGCTATTTCAAGAGAAAAACAAATAAAAAAAGGTAACCGAAAACGTAAGGAAAATTTGATTAATAAGGATAATCCAGAATGGAATGATTTATCTGAAGGTTGGCTGTTTTATTTCGACTGAAATCAACAAATAGAAACGTCATTACGAGGAGCGACAGCAAGGAGCGACGTGGTAATCTCATGATGAGAACTACATACCAAAAGATTGCCACATCACGCTCGGGCGTGATTCGCAATGACGGTATATATTAATTATATTCAAAAACATAAATTACAACGTCATTACGAGGAGCGACAGCAAGGAGCGACGTGGTAATCTCATAATTAGAACTTCACATCATGAGATTGCCACATCACGCTTTGGCGTGATTCGCAATGACGATGCATTACTAAATGAATTCAAAATTATACATTACAACGTCATTACGAGGAGCGACAGCAAGGAGCGACGCGGTAATCTCATAATTAAGAATTACAAACCAACAGATTGCCGCACCACGCTTGGGCATGATTCGCAATGACGAAAACCCCAAGATTTCATAAATTGCACCTATGAATCTTCCATTTATCTCCGACCAAACCTTTACCCAAAAAGACTACACCTCTACCCGACTCCAAAAAGCAGAATATGATAATTGTACCTTTGTAAATTGCAACTTTGAACAAGGCGATATCTCCAACGCATCATTTCTAGAATGTGAATTTATCGACTGTAACATGTCCAACGCCAATGTAACACACTGCACGTTTAACGCAGTGACGTTTAATGATTGTAAAATGCTCGGTGTGGATGTTTCAAGATGCAATACCATGCTCATGGATTTTTCTTGCGACAACTGCGTCTTGGACTATGCTAACTTTTCAGGTTTGAATTTAAAAGGCTTTGTGTTTTCAAACTGTCAAATGAAACATTCAGACTTTACAGATGCCATTCTACAATATGTAAAGTTTCAAGATTGCATCTTATCCAACGCAATTTTCGAACATACTGACTTACAGCATTCAGACTTTACATCAGCCAAGGATTTTTTAATAAATCCAGCTAAGAATTCTATGAAAGGAGCCAAATTTTCCAAACACACCTTAGACGGTTTATTGCGCCATTTTCAGTTAGACATTAAGCCCTGAATTGAGTCAATCACTTTACGCTTTGGGCTGTTTACAGCCTGACTTTTTTGTATATTTGCACTCCTTAAAAGCAACGTTTAACGTAATAACTAGACCATAAATGACAAATTCTTCAACGATATTTTACACCAAGACAGATGAAGCGCCAGCGTTGGCTACACGCTCTTTTTTTCCTATAGTTCAGGCCTTTACAAAATCATCTGGTATCAATGTAGAAACTAAGGATATCTCTTTGGCGGGGCGAATCCTGTCTGCCTTTCCAGAGTTTTTAACCGAGGAGCAACGTGTTCCAGACGCTTTGGCAGAATTAGGCGAATTGGCCAAAAAGCCAGAAGCCAACATTATTAAGTTGCCAAATATCTCAGCGTCGATTCCTCAGTTAACCAACGCTATTGAAGAATTACAGTCTCAAGGTTATGCGCTTCCAGATTATCCGGAAGAACCACAAACCGACGAAGATGAAAACATAAAATCACGTTACGATAAAATCAAGGGTTCGGCTGTAAACCCTGTGTTGCGAGAAGGCAACTCTGACCGTCGCGCACCAAAGGCCGTAAAGAATTACGCCAAGAACAACCCACACCGTATGGGTGCTTGGTCTAGCGATTCCAAAACACACGTGGCCACGATGAGCGAAGGCGACTTTGCCCATAATGAAAAGTCAACAACCATAGCTGAAGCCACCACTGTGAAAATAGTTCACACAGATATGAATGGTCATGCAACGACTCTTAAGGACGGCCTTGTCTTGCAAAAGGATGAAATCATTGATGCGACGGTGATGAATCGTAAAAAGTTATTGGCCTTTTTTGAGCGTGAAATTGCTGATGCAAAAGACCGAGATGTTTTGATGTCATTACACATGAAAGCCACGATGATGAAGGTTTCAGACCCTATCATTTTCGGTCATGCTGTGCGTACTTACTTTAAATCCCTATTCGAAAAGCATAATGACACTTTTGAAGAACTTGGTGTAGATGTGAATAACGGACTAGGAAACTTAATTGAAAAACTTGAAGAATTACCAGCCGACAAGCGTTCTGAAATCGAAGCCGATTTAAAAACAGCTATGGAAAATGGTCCTGATTTGGCAATGGTAAATTCAGATAAAGGAATTACCAACCTTCATGTGCCTAGTGATGTGATTATTGATGCGTCAATGCCAGCGATGATTCGTACGTCTGGACAAATGTGGAATGCGAAAGGTGAGCAACAAGACACCAAAGCGATTATTCCAGATAGCAGTTATGCTGGAGTTTATATTGCTACCATTAATTTCTGTAAAAAGCACGGTGCCTTCGACCCAACGACTATGGGAACTGTACCAAACGTCGGATTGATGGCTCAGAAAGCTGAAGAATACGGCTCACATGATAAAACCTACGAAATGGCGTCTGCTGGAAAAGTGGAAGTCATTGATTCTGATGGTCAGATTTTATTAAGTCATGATGTAGAGCAAGGTGATATTTGGAGAATGTGCCAGGTAAAAGATGCGCCAATACAAGATTGGGTAAAATTAGCCGTGACTCGTGCAAGAGCGTCTAAAACTCCGGCTGTATTTTGGTTAGACGAGAACAGAGCCCACGATTCTGAATTAATCAAAAAAGTCAATGCTTATTTACCAAACCACGATACTGATGGTTTGGATATTAGAATTTTATCTCCTATAAAAGCAACGGAGTTTACATTAGAACGCGTTAAGGCAGGACAAGATACCATTTCGGTTACCGGAAATGTATTACGTGATTACTTAACCGACCTCTTCCCTATTTTAGAATTGGGAACCAGTGCCAAAATGTTATCCATTGTACCATTAATGAATGGTGGTGGTTTGTTTGAAACTGGTGCGGGAGGTTCAGCGCCGAAACACGTACAGCAATTTGTAGAGGAAAACCACTTACGTTGGGACTCTTTAGGCGAGTTTTTAGCCTTGGCTGTATCATTGGAACATTATTCTGAATATACAGGAAATTCAAAAGCTAAAGTCTTGGGTGAAACCTTAGACGATGCCACAGAAAAATTATTGGCCAACAATAAAGGCCCATCCCGAAAAGTCAATGAACTCGATAACCGAGGCAGTCATTTCTACTTAGCACTTTATTGGGCGGAAGCTTTGGCAAATCAGGAAAGTGACTTGGATTTAAAGCATGAATTTGCTCAAGTCTTCAAAAACCTTCAAGCTAAGGAAACCGACATCGTTGACGAATTAAACACTATTCAAGGTGTATCTGTAGATATCGGAGGCTACTACAAGCCTGTAGAAATCTTGGTCAGCAATGCCATGCGACCAAGTCCAACGTTCAACGATATCGTCAAATAATGATTTTATAAAGCTTCAGAATTCTGGAGCTTTTTTTAATTTTACTAAAAAAAGCATTGCATGAGGCAATTTAGATTTGCTCCACTTTTATTATTCATTGCCTTAACCCAGTCGCTCTTAGCTCAAGACAAAGTCACTCTTAGTGGTGTGGTCAGTGATTCTGAAAGCACCGAAACCCTTATTGGGGTAAACATTATTATACCAAGTATTAGCGCAGGAGCAGTGACCAACGAATATGGTTTCTATTCTTTGACCGTTCCCTCGGGTACTTACAAATTTCAGATTTCCTACCTCGGTTACAAAACCATTTCAGAAACCATTGTTCTAACAACAGACCAAACCAAAAACTTCAAACTTTCTGAATCTGCCGAAACCCTGAATGAAGTTGTCATCACTGAAAATGTCGAAAAATTAGATATTAAGAAACCACAGATGAGTGTCAATGCACTGTCTATAAAAACCATTAAGCAAATGCCCGTGGTTTTGGGTGAAGTGGATGTTATAAAATCCATAACACTTTTGCCTGGCGTCACTAATGCTGGCGAAGGCTCATCAGGTTTTAACGTTCGTGGTGGTGCCGTTGACCAGAATTTGATTCTTTTAGATGAGGCAACGATTTTTAATTCGTCGCATTTGTTTGGATTATTCTCGGTTTTCAATCCAGATGCTATCAAGGACCTTAAACTGTACAAAGGTGGGATTCCCGCAAAGTACGGTGGACGTGTATCTTCCGTTTTGGATATTTATCAGAAAGAAGGAAATAACGACCGCTTTAAAGTCAATGGTGGAATAGGATTAATTTCAAGTCGTTTATTGCTCGAAGGCCCTATAACTAAGGGAAAAGGTTCTTTTCTATTTGGAGGTCGTAGCAGTTATGCGCATTTGTTTTTACCGTTGTTTGATTTAGATAACGTCGCATATTTCTACGACTTAAATACCAAATTGAGTTACAAACTCAATGCAAATAACAGTATTTATTTATCGGGCTATTTCGGCCGTGATGTTTTTGAAATTGCCGATAGTTTTGAAAACACTTACGGCAATGCGGTATTTAATTTCCGTTGGAATCACCTCTTTAGTGATAAGCTGTTTTCTAACTTGTCTTTAATATTTTCAGACTACGACTATGATTTAAAATTGAATTTTGTGGAGTTTGATTGGACATCGGGCATAAGAAATTTCAATATTAAATACGATTTGAAGCATTACATCAGTTCGGACTTCAAGCTCGAATATGGATTAAACAGTATTTACTATAAATTCAATCCGGGTGAAATCAGTCCAACGACGGAGACGTCTGGTATAAATTTCTTCAAATTGACCGATAAATATGCCTTTGAAAATGCCATATATGTCGATGCTGAACATAAGTTATCCGATAAGCTGACCGTGTCTTATGGTGCGCGGTTTAGCCTATTTCATCGTTTGGGGCAAGACGAATTAAATGTCTACGAAGATAATAATCCTGTTCAATTTAATGAAGACCTTCAAGTCTACGAAAAAGCGGACCCTATTGGGACAGAAACGTTTAAACGCAGTGATGTTTTGGCATCGTTCTCAAATATAGAACCGAGACTATCTTTAGCCTACCAACTCAACGAAAAATCGTCCGTAAAGGCAAGTTATAATAGGATGAGCCAGTATTTACATTTGCTCTCAAACACAAGTTCCCCAACACCATTGGATGTTTGGACGCCGAGTGGCCTCTTTGTAAAACCACAGTTATTGGACCAAGTGGCATTGGGTTATTTTAGAACCATCGCCGATGACAACTACAGTTTGGAAGTGGAAACCTTCTATAAAACTATTGAGAACAGAATCGATTATATCGACGGCGCCAACCTTATTGCTAACAACGCCATAGAACAAGTTATTCTGAATGGCGAAGCACGCGCCTATGGATTAGAGGTTTTATTAAGAAAAAATGAAGGTCGATTTAAGGGTTGGCTGGCTTATACCTTGTCAAAATCCGAACAACGCACACCTGGACGAACAGCCGAAGAAATAGGTATCAATAATGGCGAATGGTACCGTACGCCTTACGACAAAACGCATGACATCAGTTTTACTGGAACGTATGATTTAAACGATAAATGGACATTTAATGCCAATTTCCTTTTACAGTCGGGCTTGCCAGCGACCTTTCCAAATGGTCAATATCAATACAACGGTATTACGGTGCCAGTATTTGAAGCTCGAAATTCAAGTAGATTACCCACCTATCACCGCTTGGATATTTCGGCAAATTATAACCCAAATCCAAACAGCGAAAAACGCTTTAAAGGCGAATGGGTATTTGGAATCTATAATGTTTATAATCGTAGGAATGCCACAAGTATTACCTTTAGGGAGAATAGAATGACTGGCCGAAACGAAGCCTCCCGATTGGCCATTTTTGGAATAGTTCCGTCGGTTGCTTATAATTTTAAATGGTAGAAAAAATGAAAAAGATAGTTTTAGTATTTATCCTAAGTAGTTTTTTGTTTCAATGCGAAGACCCCATTGACGTGGATTTAAATACGGCACCTCCTCGACTTGTGGTGGATGCTTCCATAAACTGGGTAAAAGGCACAACGGGAAATGAGCAATCCATAAAATTAACTTTGACCTCGCCTTTTTTTGAAGATAATGTGCAAGTTGCAACAGGAGCCAGTGTTATTGTTAGAAATAGTTTGAATGATGTCTTTATTTTTTCTGAAGAATCCGGAATAGGTATTTATTCAACGGACACTTTCCAACCCGAATTGAATGAAACCTATTCGCTCGAAATAATCTACGAGTCGCAAACCTACACCGCGACAGAAAGCCTACTTCCCGTATCATCTATTGATTTTATTGAACAGAAAAATGATGGTGGATTTACTGGAGAGGATATAGAATTGAAAGCTTTTTATACAGACCCACCAAACGAAGAAAATTACTATTTTTTTGAATTTATCAGTGATATACCTGTTGTCCCTACTCTAGAAGTTTATGAAGATCGTTTTACAGATGGTAATCAAATTTTTGGGTTTTATACCGAAGAAGATTTAGAGTCAGGAGACATCGTTACCATTAGAAACCATGGGGTTTCAGAACGGTTTTACGAGTTTATGTTCATCCTTCTACAACAAGGCAGTGATGATGGTGGTGGTCCCTTCGAAACTCAACCAGCAACGGTACGTGGTAATGTGGTAAACACAACTGATTCGGATAATTTTCCATTCGGTTATTTTAGACTGTCTGAAGTTGACGAGGTTATTTATACTGTGGAATAATCATTACATTTAAGCATGGATTTTATTAAAACCACAGAGCAAGATTCTAATTATGATGAATTAGAGTCGATGTCTCTTAATGACTTATTGACTAATATCAATTCAGAGGATAAAACCGTTCCAAATGCTGTTGAAAAAGCCTTGCCACAAATTGAAGCTTTAACAGAACAAGTCGTTAAAGCATTTAAACAAGGGGGACGCTTATTTTATATGGGTGCTGGTACAAGTGGTCGTTTGGGTATTTTGGATGCATCGGAATGTCCACCGACATTCGGTGTTTCTCATGATATGGTTATCGGTTTGATTGCAGGTGGTGATACTGCCATTAGAAAAGCAGTAGAAAATGCTGAGGATTCTACAACTCAAGGTTGGAAAGATTTGGAAGCGCATCATATTTCAGAAAAAGATATCGTAATCGGCATCGCCGCTTCGGGAACAACACCTTATGTGATTCATGCGTTAAGAGCTTGTAACGACAATAATATTCCAACGGGTTGTATAACCTGTAATGCTGGAAGTCCATTAAGTTTAGAAGCGCAATATCCCATAGAAGTCATTGTCGGTCCAGAATTCGTCACTGGCAGTTCACGCATGAAAGCCGGTACAGCTCAAAAACTCGTTTTAAATATGATTACTACAACTTCCATGATACAATTAGGCCGAATTAAGGGCAATAAAATGGTGGATATGCAATTGAGTAACGATAAATTGGTGAACCGTGGCATTCGTATGATTGTTGAAGCCTTAAACGTTTCTTATGAAGAAGCCTCTAACCTATTAGAATCCTATGGCAGTGTAAGACTCGCTGTAGATAATTACAAAACTCATGGAAACGAAACGGACAGATAAAGATATACTCGTTAAAGGCTTAAAAGTAATGCTCGGCTGTTTGCTTTGTATGTTTGCAGGACCGTTTCTGTTACATACAGCCTTTGCCAATAACGACAAACCCCTTTGCATTCCTTTATTAATACTTGGTGGCCTGTTAAGCATTATGGCTATTTTTCTTCTCTTTAAAGGTATCAATACTATAATGAAAAGTCTATTTGGGAAGTAATAGGGTTTAATCGGCTCCACAGAATTACTTTTTCTCACATAAAATTTATACAAAAAAAGCCTAAAACAAAAAAGGACCCAATCTTTAGATTGAGTCCTTGAAAAAGGCGGCGACCTACTCTCCCACAGTAAGCAGTACCATCGGCGCTAACGGGCTTAACTTCTCTGTTCGGAAAGGTAAGAGGTGAGCCCCGTCGCTATAACCACCTTAAAAGGTTGGTAAATAGTGTTTAGTAAATAGTATTCAGTATACACTGACTACTATAAAAACATCTAAATACCGCGCATTCGCGCTAATATCTTAACATATTGAAAACTATACATGATCTGTTGCGTAACCTATAAAAAAAACGGCCGTACAATAAGCCTATGGGTTATTAGTACTACTCGGCTATGACATTGCTGCCTTTACACCTGTAGCCTATCGACGTGGTCATCTTCCACGACCCTTTAAAGAAATCTCATCTTGTG
>NZ_JBHSAT010000003.1:0-594 GCF_042650215.1 Winogradskyella maritima
TATCGTAATGACGGACACGGGTGTAGTGGCCGATGCGGAAGGATGTGGCTTCAGCCAGACCTGGACAGCTAACTTCACGGACGACTGCGGCAACGCGGCCGACGAAGTAAGCGTGACGTATACATGGATAGTTGATACTGACAAGCCGGTAATCACCAGTTCGGTGGAGGGCGGCGACCTAGGTTGCAACCCAACGGCGATCCCTATGCCGGAGTTCACCCTAGATGAAGCGTGTAGCCCAGGCGATATCGTAATGACGGACACGGGTGTAGTAGCCGATGCGGAAGGATGTGGCTTCAGCCAGACCTGGACAGCTAACTTCACGGACGACTGCGGCAACGCGGCCGACGAAGTAAGCGTGACGTATACATGGATAGTTGATACTGACAAGCCGGTAATCACCAGCTCGGTGGAGGGCGGCGACCTAGGTTGCAACCCAACGGCGATCCCTATGCCGGAGTTCACCATAGATGAAGCGTGTAGCCCAGGCGATATCGTAATGACGGACACGGGTATAGTGGCCGATGCGGAAGGATGTGGCTTCAGCCAGACCTGGACAGCTAACTTCACGGACGACTGCGGCAACGCGGCCGA